>JAQGLP010000208.1 GCA_028292835.1 Variovorax sp. | reverse complement strand
GATTTCTCTCAAGCAGCGCGCAATGCACACATCCTTCTCAGGTTCAGCGCCATGCACACGAGCTTGAACTCGGCGGCGACCTTCCTCAATCCCCGCAGGCTGAACTGCCGCAAGCCCAGCACGCTCTTGATCCACCCGTTGGGCGCCTCCACGATCCACTCCCGCTTGCGGTAGGCCGGCCTGTGCTTCTGGCGTCTTGAGCTTGGCTTGCATCGCCACGGTGCGTGGGTACTGTTCGGCGTTGATCGCCACCGCCTGCTTGCCTTCACGGCCCAGCGCCACGATCAGCTCGCTCGGTGCGTCTTTGAACTGCTCGAACCTCGCCTCCGAGCGGAACCCGGCATCGGCCAGAACCTGCCGGGCATCCTCGCCAAGGTTGGCCTTCACGGCTGCCAGCATTGCCCGCAGCCGCTCACCGTCAGATGCGTTGTTGGTGAGCTCTGCGGCGATCACGATCTGGGCTGTCTCGTCCACCGCCGTGTGGGCGTTGTAGCTGTAGTCGTAGCCTCCGCCGGCGCGTTTCATGACGCGACTGTCCGGATCGGTGAAGCTCTCCTGGGCGCTGTCCTTAGCTGGACTTTGGCCATTACGCGGCATAGCTCGCGGCCTCGTGCAGCCGCTGGAACACCCGTCGAGGCACTTTGACGATGTCGTGCTCGCAGGTGGACGTTGATAAACCGATCGTGCGCCAGCAATGCCTGCGAACAGCGGCCAGTGCATCGCTGAAGGTCGGCAAGGTCTTGCAGTACCAGGCGGCCTGTCGGATCGGCAAGGCACCGCCTTGCACCAGACGCGTGGCCAGCAGCGTGACCAGCGAGTAGAGGCCCAGCAGCACGGGCGTCGTGCGGGCGATGGCCAACTCTGACCACTGCCGCTGGGTTTCCACCCCGAGGTGGCGTCGCACCTCCTGGAAAGTCACCTCGACTTGCCAGCGCTGCACGAAGTACTGAACGACTTCGAGCGGTTTGAGATCCTGTTGCGTGCACAGCAGTGCCTGGGACTCGAAGCATTGCAGCGGGTCGCGGATGAGCACCCACCGAATGGGCAACACCGGCAGACCCGCGTGACACCACACGGCTGTGCCCGAGGCGATCTCGATGGGACGTGCTGCTTGGGCGTACCAGCGCGGCACCACCAGGCGCTGCCAGCGCGTCGTGCAGTCGGCCAGCACTCCGGACAGCGCTGGAAGGCGAGCGCCCTTCTTGCGTGGACGACCCGGCGTGCCGCACGGCCGAGGCGGTGCCGGCTTGAACAGCTGCGCATCGAGCCGCAGCCGGGTGATGCACGTCATGTGCGCAGCCAGCGAGCCCAGCAGCTCGAGCGCGGCGAAGCTCGAATCGGCCACCATCACGAGCGTGCGCCCCGGTAGCCAGCGCGCCACCTGCAACAGCATCTGCCGTGCCCAGTCGGTCAGCCGCTTGTGACGCCGACCGCGCTCGCTGTCGTAGCGCTCGGAGGACGCCAGGGCCGTTAGCACGGGCAGTGCCCACACGCGCCGCGCCCACGGGATCGGAGCCAGCAGCATGAGGCTCAGCCAGCGCAGGCCACTGGCCTTCACAAAGTGGCTGTGCGAGGAGCGCACCGGGTCGCGGTAGATCCCCTTGGCCGCAATCCGCGCACCACGCCGCCGCTCGATCGTCTCGTCGATGCCCAGCACGATGGACCCCTCCGCTACGAAGGTCCTGACGAGCAGGCGTAGCAGCACGCGCGACACCGCTCGCGGCGACCATGCCGCCCGGCTGAGCACTCGGTGGTAGTTGACGAAGTGCCGCTCGCCCGACAGCCCCAGCACCCGCAGCACGCTGGCCACGGTGCGCGCTCCGGGTACCAGAATCGCCCCGATCAGCAACTGCTCGGCCAGGCGCCAGGTGCGCTGGCGAAACAGCTTGGCAAAGCACAAAATCACCGCTGCAAAGCGGCTCGGCACCATCGTCATGACGCTTCTCCCTCTGCCCAGAGAGAACAGTCAGTCTACGAGCCGGCTCGCTTTGCTTCATGGTGCCGCTGCGTGGAAATGGCCAAAGTCCAGCTAAGAGCCCGTTTGGAAATGGAATTTGCCCTGCTACAAACGGCTTAAAACAGTCGGACCATGGCCGGTTTTGCTGATTTTTTGAGCAAGCCAAGGCCAAAAATGGCTCCGTTTCACGTTACTCAGAAGTCAGTAGCTTGGCGGACAAATATCAGCTTGGAACCCGCATGAATCCTCGATGTGCTTGTTCCAAGTGTTCTGTAAATTACTGGTCGCTGAGTAATGATGGCTGTTGCGCGCATTTTCAAACGGGCTCTCAAGTGTCAACAACTCTTGATGTATGTCCCACACGCTCGAGATGATCGAGCAACAGGCGTGCGGACGGCGACAAGCTTTCTTCGTCCCGGAAGCAGATGGTGAAGCGGCGCTTCGCCCACTGGTCCGTCAAAGGGACAACGCAAAAAGTACCACTGTCCTTCATGGGCTCAACCACCTCTCGGGGTACCACCGCTATGCCCAAGCCAGCCCGCACACACCGCAGGCTCGCGTCAAACGTTGAAACGACAGCACGATAGTTGAGGGGCAGTCCGATGACGGCCGCAGCCCGCGCGAGCATCGTGTGCACAGCCGTCGAAGTCGGCAGCCCCACGTGTTCATACATCAAGGTTTGAGCGAAGGCGCATTTTTTCAGCTTGGCGATGGGATGCGACGGATGGGCGACGATTGCCAGATGGTCGCTGCGATAGGGACGCGTTTTCAATCCTTCCAGATCAGCAGCGTCCCAGCCCACCCCCAGCGGCGCCAGACCTTCGCGCACGGATTTGGCCATGTCGGAGCTGAGCCCCTCCGCAATATCCACGCGAATCGCGGAATGCTCCGGCTGTTTCATGAAGTCCGCGATGTCATCAGGCAGGAATTCGGCAATGGACGACACCGTTGCCAAAACCCTCACCTGCCCCTTGATGCCTCGCCCGTAGTCGGCCATGTCCCGTGCAAGCCGGTCGGCGTTGGCGAGCAAGACGCGGGCATGTTCGAGCAACAGTTGCCCCGCAGGCGTGGGCACCACGCCTCGCCGGTGACGTTCCAGCAAAGGCGCATTGACAGCGTCCTCCAGTTGCGCCAGCCGCTTGCTGATGGCGGAGGCACCGATGTGGGCCTGTGCTCCCGCGCGCGCCATGTTGCGGTACTCGCAACATGCGACGAAAAGGCGAAGGCTAGTCAAATCCAGATCACGCATTGTGAATGTCCTAACAAGAATGTCTAACGCGAAATAATATCGTTTCTAGAGCCTTGGAGGAATGCCTATAGTTCCGGCATCCGTCCAGCGAACGTGCTGTACGAGAACTCAGGAGACAAGACATGACAGCATTTCCGGCACATGTGGTGGTGCGCGAGGTCGGCCTGCGCGACGGTCTTCAAAGCATCCAGAAGGTGTTGCCGACCCCGCAGAAGATCGAATGGATCCGTGACGCGTATGCCGCGGGCCAGCGCGAGATCGAGGTGGGGTCTTTCGTACCCGCCAGGCTTCTGCCTCAGCTGGCAGACACGGCCGAACTCGTGGCCTTCGCGAAGACCTTGCCGGGCTTGCTCGTCTCCGTTCTCGTCCCCAACCTCAAAGGCGCCGAGAAGGCCATTGAGAGCGGCGCGGACCTGATGCTCATTCCCCTGTCCGCCAGTCACGCTCACAGCCTGGCCAACCTGCGCAAGACGCCGGACGATGTGATCGCCGAGGTCGCCAGGATGCGTGCGGCGCGCGATGCTGCCGGATCCAAGATCCTGATCGAGGGTGGGATCGGCACTGCGTTCGGCTGCACGATCCAGGGCAAAGTCGAAGAGTCCGAGATCCTGCGCTGCATGCAGCGACTGCTCGATGCCGGCGCCGATCGGGTCAGCATCGCGGACACGGTCGGCTATGCAAACCCGGCAGCCGTACACGACCTTTTCACGAAGGCACGCGCACTTGCCGGCGAAAAATTCTGGTGTGGCCACTTCCACGACACGCGTGGTCTCGCGCTTGCCAACGTTTACGCGGCCTTGCAAGCCGGCGTTCCGCGTTTCGATGCCACGCTGGCAGGCATTGGCGGATGCCCGCACGCACCTGGCGCCAGCGGCAATGCTTCCAGCGAAGACCTGGCCTACATGCTCGCGGACATGGGCCTCGACACCGGCATCGACATCGAAGCGCTGCTGGAACTTCGCAAGAAGGTCGCCGGCTGGCTGGAAGGAGAAAGCCTGCATGGTGCCCTTTGGCAAGCGGGCGTCCCCAAAACATTTGCACGGTCCGGGCAGACCGTCGCCGCCTGATCAAAAAGTAAGAGAAACGCTCCATGACAACTTCTGCTGCACCCCTCCCCCTCGCCGGCGTCCGCGTCCTCGAGTTCACGCACATGGTCATGGGCCCGACCTGCGGAATGATCCTGGCCGACCTCGGGGCCGAGGTCATCAAGGTCGAGCCTCCGGGCGGCGACAAGACACGCAAGCTGCCGGGCCTGGGGATCGGCTTTTTCCGCGCCTTCAACCGCAACAAGAAGAGCGTCGTGATCGACATCGCCACCGACGAAGGGCGCGAGACCGCGGCCGAACTGGCGGGCGAATGCGATGTGGTGCTCGAGAACTTCCGTCCTGGCCTGATGGCCAGCTTCGGGCTCGACTACGAGACGCTGTCGAAGAAGTATCCGCGCCTGATCTACGTCACGCACAAGGGCTTCCTGCCCGGTCCTTACGAGAACCGACTCGCGCTCGACGAGGTGGTGCAGATGATGGGCGGCCTGTCGTACATGACGGGCCCGATCGGCCGGCCGCTGCGTGCCGGCACCTCGGTCAACGACATTATGGGCGGCATGTTCGGCGCGATCGGCGTGCTGGCCGCGCTGCGCGAGCGCGAGCTCACCGGCAAGGGCCAGGAAGTTCAGAGCGCGTTGTTCGAGAACTGCGTGTTCCTGTCGTCGCAACACATGCAGCAATACCTGATGACCGGCGAGCCGCCGCCGCCGATGCCTTCGCGCGTGTCGGCCTGGAGTGTGTACGACGTTTTCACCCTGGCTGAAAACGAGCAGCTTTTCATCGGCGCGGTGAGCGACAAGCAGTTCGCCACCTTGTGCAAGGTGCTGGAGCGGCCCGACTTGCTTCAACAGCCCGGCTTCGGGGACAACGCTTCGCGCGTTGCGGTACGGCCCCAATTGCTGGCGCAGCTCGGCGAGATTCTCTTGCATCACCGTGTCGAGGAACTGTCGCCCAAGCTGGAAGCTGCGGGCATCCCCTATGCGCCCATCGTGCGGCCCGACCAGCTCGCCGACGATCCCCATCTGAAGGCGAGCGGCGGCCTGGTGCCAATGGAAATCCATGAAGACGGAATGACGGAAGTCGTGCTGCTTCCGCTGCTGATGGGTGGGCGCCGTCCCGGCGTGCGAAGCGCCCTGCCCAGCGTGGGACAACACACCGCTGAAGTCCTTGCAAGCCTGCAAAGCCGCGCTACCAGCTGACACCCTTCAAGAAGAAAACCAAGAGATATCCAATGAACGTCAACACTCAACGCCGCCGTGTCGTGGCACTCTTCGCCATGGTTGCACTGGCTGAAACAAGCCTTACCGTTCAAGCTGCCGACAAGCCACTTCGCGTAGTGCTGCCGGTGGGCGCCGGCTCCGGCGTCGACACCATCATGCGGGCCGCTGCCCCGTCGCTGACCAGGGCGCTCGGTGGCCAGCCCGTCGTCATCGAGAATTTGCCAGGCGCCGGCGGCATTACGGGCACCACTGTGGTTGTCCGGGCACCGGCCGACGGCTTCACGGTCGGCGTCGTTTCCAACAACCACGTGGTCAACCCGAGCGTGTTCAAGAAGATGCCGTTCGATGCGATCAACGACATCACGCCGATCTCGGTGGTTGGCGCCACCCCCTTTGTGCTGGTGGTCAACTCCAAGGTGCCCGCGAAGAACGCCAAGGAACTTCAGGCGCTGCTCAAGGCCAAGCCCGATGGCTACAACTACGCGTCGTCGGGCAATGGCACGATCCTGCACTTGGCCGGTGCCATGTTCATGGACGCCGCCGGCGTCGAGGCGCGCCATATTCCCTACAAGGGCGTAGGCCCCATGGTGGCGGACATCCTCGGCGGACAGGTCGAGATGGGTGTGGTGT
>JAQGLP010000197.1 GCA_028292835.1 Variovorax sp. | reverse complement strand
CCAGGTCGAGCAGTTCCTTGACGCGGGCGCGGATCGCCGCTTCGTCCTTGCGCACAGCACGCGGCTGCACGCGCAGGCCGAAGGCGACGTTCTCGAACACCGTCATGTGGCGGAACAAGGCGTAGTGCTGGAACACGAACCCGACCTGCCGCTCGCGCACGTGCACGTCGGTGGTGTCCTCGCCCGAGAACAGGATGCTGCCCGCGCCAGCCGTCTCCAGCCCCGCGATGATGCGCAGCAGCGTGGTCTTGCCGCAGCCCGACGGCCCCAGCAGCGCAACCAGCTCGCCCGAGCCGATGTCGAGGCTGACATCGCGCAGCGCGTGGAAGTCGCCGAACTGCTTGCTGACGTTGCGGATTTCGATGCTCATAAGTGTTTTTTCTTTCAGGCCGTGGTCGCCACGGGCTGCGGCCGCTCGGGCGGCAATTCCGCGATCGCCTTCATTTCGCGCTCGTGGCGCCATTCGATCACCGACTTGATCACGAGCGTGACCAGCGCCAGGATCGCCAGCAGCGAGGCCACGGCGAACGCGGCGACCGACTGGTATTCGTTGTAGAGCACCTCGACGTGCAGCGGGATGGTGTTGGTCTGCCCGCGGATGTGGCCCGACACCACCGACACCGCGCCGAACTCGCCCATGGCCCGCGCATTGCACAGGATCACCCCGTACAGCAGCCCCCACTTGATGTTGGGCAGCGTCACGCGACAGAAGGTCTGCCAACCGGTCGCGCCCAGCACGATGGCGGCCTGCTCCTCGTCGGTGCCCTGCGCCTGCATCAGCGGCACCAGTTCGCGGGCGATGAACGGGAAGGTGACGAACACCGTGGCCAGCACGATGCCCGGCACGGCGAACACGATCTTGATGTCGTGCGCGGCCAGCCACGGGCCCAGCCAGCCCTGCGCGCCGAACACCAGCACGTAGATCAGTCCGGCCACCACCGGCGAGACCGCGAACGGCAGGTCGACCAGCGTCGTAAGGAAGGCCTTGCCGCGGAACTCGAACTTGGCGATGGCCCACGCCGCCGCCACGCCGAACACCAGGTTGAGCGGCACCGCGATCGCCGCCGTGAGCAGGGTCAGGCGGATGGCGCTCCAGGCGTCGGGCTCCTTCAGCGCCTCGAGGTATGCGCCGAGCCCCTTGCGCAGCGCCTCGGTGGCCACGGCGGCCAGCGGCAGCAACAGGAAGAGCAGCATGAACAGCAGTGCGACGGTGATCAGCGTCCAGCGCACCCACGGCGATTCGGTGGTGCCGGCCTGGGCGCGGCGAACGATCTTGGCGGGCGCGCTCATGCCGAAGCCCCCGAGCGGCGTCGCTGCCAGGCCTGCAGGCCATTGATGACCAGCAGCAGCACGAACGAGAAGAACAGCATCACCAGCGCGACCGCCGTGGCGCCCGCGATGTCGTACTGCTCCAGCTTGCCGATGATGATGAGCGGCGTGATCTCGGAGATCATGGGCATGTTGCCGGCAATGAAGATCACCGAGCCGTACTCGCCGATGGCGCGGGCGAACGCCATCGCGAAACCGGTCAAGAGCGCCGGCAGGATGGACGGCAGGATCACCAGCCGGAATGTCTGCCAGCGCGTCGCGCCCAGTGACGTGGCGGCTTCTTCCAGCTCTTTTTCGGTGTCTTCCAGCACAGGCTGCACCGTGCGCACCACGAACGGCAGCCCGATGAAGATCAGCGCGATCACGATGCCCGCCGGGGTGAAGGCGAGCTTGATGCCATGCGGCTCCAGGTACTGGCCGATCCAGCCGTTGCCCGCCAGGAGCGCCGTGAGCGAGATGCCGGCCACGGCGGTCGGCAACGCGAAAGGCAGGTCGACCAGCGCATCGACGATGCGCTTGCCGGGGAACCTGTAGCGCACCAGCACCCAGGCCACCAGCAGCCCGAACACCAGATTGACCAGCGCGGCGATCAGCGAGGCGCCAAAGGTCAGCCGGTAGGACGCGAGCACGCGCGGCGCGCTCACCGCCGTCCAGAACTGCTCCCAGCTCAGGGTGAAGGTCTTGAACACCAGCGCCGACAGCGGCACCAGCACGATCAGGCTCAGGTACAGCAGCGTGTAGCCGAGCGTGAGATTGAAGCCGGGCAGCACGCGGCGGGAGGCACCCCGGGACGCGGCAGGCGCGAGTGGCACCGCCGCGGCGGGCAGCGCCGACGATATCGCGCCGCTCATCGGATTTGCGCGCTCGGTGTCGAATCGCGTCCGCGCGCGGCTCTGGAGCGAAGGAACATGGGGCTCATTTATTTGGCGCCCGGCGTGTAGAGCTTGTCGAACTGGCCGCCGTCATTGAAATGCACCTTCTGCGCCTCGGCCAAGCCACCGAACAGCTCCTGCACCGTGAACAGCTGCACCGGCTTGAACGTGCTGGCGTACTTCTTGAGCACCGCCTGCGAGCGCGGACGCAATGCATGCTTGGCGGCGATTTCCTGCGCTTCGTCGGAGTAGAGGTAGTCCAGGTAGGCCTTGGCCAATTCGCCCGTGCCCTTCTTGGCGACCGTGCGCTCGACCACCGCCACCGGATTCTCGGCCAGCACGCTGATCGACGGGTAGACCGCATCGACCTTGCCGGCACCGAACTCGCGGTCGATCGACAGCACCTCGGACTCGAAGGTGATGAGCGCATCGCCGATGTTGCGCTGCAGGAAGGCCGTGGTCGCGTCGCGCCCGCCGCGCGCCAGGATCGGCACGTTCCTGAACAGCTTGCCGACGAACTCCGCCGCCTGCGCGTCGGTGCCGCCCTTCTTCTTGATGTAGCCCCAGGCCGCCAGGTACGCGTAGCGGCCGTTGCCGCCGGTCTTGGGATTGACCACCACGACCTTGACGTCGGGCTTGATCAGGTCGTCCCAGTCCTTGATGCCCTTCGGGTTGCCCTTGCGCACCAGCATCAGCATGGTCGAGGTGGTGGGCGACGCATTGTCCGGGAAGCGCTTGCTCCAGTCCTTGGCGACCACGCCGGCGTTGGCCAGGAAGTCGATGTCGGTGGTGGTGTTCATCGTCACGACATCGGCGTCCAGACCGTCGGCCACGGCACGCGCCTGCGCGCTGGAGCCGCCGTGCGCCTGGTCGACCTTGACGTCCTTGCCGGTCGTCTTCTTGTAGTGCGCGACGAAGGCCGGGTTGTAGTCCTTGTAGAACTCGCGCGCCACGTCGTACGACGCGTTCAGCAGCGTGCTGCTCTGGGCAAAGGCGGCGGAGCCGGCCAGCAGGGCGAGCCCGGCGATCAAAAGCTTGGTTCTGGAGGTCATGGGAATGAAAAATATCAAGGCCGCTGGCTGCGGGGACGCAAAGACCGCGCAACCGACCGCAGCCGCCCTTCACGAGCGGAACGCATCCGCGGCAAGACAGGAGAGAAGAAGACGGGCCGGACGCCATGGAGCGCCCGAACTCGCCGCGAACGCTTATACGCCTATTTGTTGGGCTGCGGCGTCATGCGCAGGTAGGGGCGCACCACCCGGAAGCCCTTGGGAAAGCGCTGGGCCAGTTCGGCCGGGTCCTGGATGCTGGGGACGATCACGCAGTCGTCGCCGTCCTGCCAGTTGACCGGCGTGGCCACCTTGTGGCTGTCGGTCAGCTGCAGCGAATCGATCACGCGCAGGATCTCGTCGAAGTTGCGCCCGGTGCTTGCCGGGTAGGTCAGCGTGGCGCGGATGACCTTGTTCGGGTCGATGATGAAGACGCTGCGCACCGTGGCGTTGGCCAGCGAGTTCGGGTGGATCATGTCGTAGAGCGTGGCCACCCGGCGGTCGGCGTCGGCCAGGATGGGGAAGTTGACCGTGGTGTTTTGCGTCTCGTTGATGTCGCTGATCCACTCGCGGTGCTTGTCCACCGGATCGACGCTCACTGCGATCGGCTTGACGCCGCGCTTGGCGAACTCCCCCGACAGCGCCGCGGTCTTGCCCAGCTCGGTGGTGCACACGGGCGTGAAATCGGCCGGATGCGAGAACAGCACCACCCAGGAGTTGCCGGCCCATTCGTGGAAATGGACCGGACCCTCGCTGGATTCTTGCGTGAAGTCAGGGGCAATGTCGCCGAGTCGCAGGGTGGCCATGGTCGTTTCTTGGGTGGACGGAAAAAACCATTGTCAGTACAAGTGACTTGTTCTCAAACGAATATCTGCTTGTTTGAATATGACGTTTTTTGAATAAGCCTTGGCACGTCCGCAGGGCCGTCCAGACGTCCGAGAGCAA
>JAQGLP010000088.1 GCA_028292835.1 Variovorax sp. | reverse complement strand
CCGGGCCGCGCCACCTTCGAGACCTGGAGCACCATGGCACGCGCCGAGGCGCCCGACGTGGTCTGTGCCGCCGGCGGCGCCACCACGATCTGGGTCGATATCCCCAAACAAAAGGCGATGACGCTGCCCGGCTGGCTGCGCGAGTTGGTGTCCGCCGACGCCCACCGTCCAGCCTAGCGCCCGCCAGGGCGCTTGCGCAAATTGCGCTGGCGCACTCCCGGAAAAGCGATTACAAGCGCAGAAAACGGGAGGCAACCATGAATGAAAACTTCGGAGGGGCACCGCTTTCCGGGGCGGCGGCCGCGCTTCTTCCATACAGGACGGCACGCCAGGTCCTGGCCGGAAAGCCGGCGGGTGTCGTCGCGGTCGCCCCCGGAGACTCGGTCCTGTCGGCCCTTCGTGTGCTGGCCGAGAAGGATTGCGGGCTGGTTGTCGTGCTCGAGGGCACGCGGCTGGTCGGTGTGATGTCGGAGCGCGACTATGCGCGCAAGGTCGTGCTGCAAGGTCGCGCTTCGAGCGACGTCCCGGTGCGCGACATCATGACGGCCAACGTGGTCCACGTGACGCCGGAGCACACCGTCACCCAGTGCATGGCGCTGATGGATGAAAACAGGTTCCGTCACCTGCCGGTGGTCGAGGGCGGCCAAGTGCTCGGGGTCCTGTCGGTGCGGGACATCCTGCAGGAAATCATCGCGCACCATGCGCGGCTCATCGGCAATTTCGAGCTCGAGCGCACCAGCCTGCTGAACCAGTCCGGCGCCTACTAAGAAAAATCACCTGGAGGAAAACCCATGAGCTTCCTCATCATCCTGGCGGCGCTGGTGCTGTTGATGTTCGTCGCCTACCGCGGCTTCAGCGTGATCCTGTTCGCGCCGATCTGCGCCTTGCTCGCGGTGCTCCTGACCAGTCCCGCGCTGGTGCCGCCGATGTTCAGCGAGGTCTTCATGGACAAGCTGGTCGGCTTCCTGAAGCTGTACTTTCCCGTGTTCCTGCTCGGGGCGGTGTTCGGCAAGGTGATCGAGCTGTCGGGGTTTTCCAAGGCGATCGTGGCCGCGGTCATCAACGTGGTCGGCCGCCAGCGCGCCATGCTCTCCATCGTGCTGGTGTGCGCCGTCCTCACCTACGGCGGCGTCTCGCTGTTCGTGGTCGTGTTCGCGGTCTACCCGTTCGCCGCCGAAATGTTCAAGGCCAGCGACATTCCCAAGCGCCTGGTTCCCGGCACCATCGCGCTGGGCGCGTTCACCTTCACCATGGACTCGCTGCCCGGCACGCCGCAAATCCAGAACATCATCCCCACCACCTTCTTCAAGACCGACACCTGGGCCGCGCCATGGCTCGGTGTCATCGGTTCGGTCTTCATCCTGATCGTCGGGATGACTTACCTCGAATGGCGCCGGCGCCAGGCCGCCAAGGCGGGCGAGGGCTACGGCAGCGGGCACATCAACGAGCCCGAGGCCTATGCCGCGGCCAAGCTGCCCAACGCGCTGCTGGCGCTGTCGCCGCTGGTGGTCGTCGGGGTCATGAACAAGGTCTTCACGGTGATCATCCCGCAGGTCTACGGCAAGACGCACACGGCCACGCTGGCCGGACTCGGGCACCCTCTGATCACGGATGTGAGCAAGGTGGTGGCCATCTGGGCGGTCGAGGCCGCGCTGATCCTGGGGATACTGACGGTGCTGGTCTTCGCCTTCGGGCCGGTCAAGGCCAAGTTCGCCGAAGGCACCAAGGCGGCGATCGCGGGTTCGCTGCTGGCTTCCATGAACACCGCCTCGGAATACGGCTTTGGCGGCATCATCGCGGCGCTGCCGGGCTTCGCTGTCATCGCCGATGGGCTCAGGGCGATTCCCAATCCACTCATCAACGAAGCGGTCACGGTCACGGCGCTGGCGGGCATTACCGGATCGGCCTCCGGCGGCATGAGCATCGCGCTGGCCGCCATGTCCGACACCTTCATCGCCACGGCCCAGGCGGCCCACATCCCGCTCGAAGTGATGCACCGGGTGGCCTCGATGGCGAGCGGCGGCATGGACACGCTGCCGCACAACGGCGCGGTGATCACCCTGCTGGCCGTGACCGGCCTGACGCACAAGACCTCCTACAAGGACATTTTCACGATTACCTGCATCAAGACGGCCGCTGTGTTGGTGGTGATCGCGGTCTACTACCTGCTCGGTATTTACTGATCGAGAGCGACACCCTTGCGGTGCGCCACAACCGAGGAATGAACATGTCGACCGGTTCAGCCCATCCCTTGCTCGCGGCCTTGCAGACCTCCGGCGGCAAAGTGGTCTCGGCACGGGAGGCCGTGCGCCTGATCCGCGACGGCGACACGGTCGCCACCGGCGGTTTCGTCGGCATCGGTTTCGCGGAGGAGATCGCGATCGCGATCGAGGAGCTGTTCCTCTCGACCGAGGAGCAGTACCTCCAGGCCCGGGGCCGACCCACCAACCTGACGCTCGTCTACGCGGCGGGCCAGGGCGACGGCAAGACGCGCGGCCTCAACCACTTCGGCCATGGGGGCCTGGTCAAGCGCGTGGTCGGCGGGCACTGGGGGCTGGTGCCGGCGCTGCAAAAACTCGCCATCGCCAACCAGATCGAGGCCTACAACCTGCCGCAGGGAGTCATCAGCCACCTGTTTCGCGATATCGCCGGGGGCAAGCCGGGGCACCTGTCGCGCGTCGGGCTCGGCACCTTCGTCGATCCGCGCTTTGGCGGCGGCAAGCTCACTGGGCGCACCACCGAGGAGCTGGTCGAACTGATGACGATGGGCGGCGAGGAATACCTGTTCTACAAGGCGTTTCCGATCGACATAGGCATCCTCCGCGGCACCACGGCGGACCCTGACGGCAACATCACGATGGAGAAGGAGGCGCTGACGCTGGAGGTGCTGTCCATTGCCACCGCCGTCCGAAACTCGGGCGGCATCGTGATCGTGCAGGTGGAGCGTCTCGCCGAGCGCGGCACGCTCAACCCGCGCCAGGTCAAGATTCCCGGCATCCTGGTCGATTGTGTGGTGGTGGCCAGGCCGGAGAACCACTGGCAAACCTTCTCGTCGCAGCACAACCCGGCGTTTTCCGGGGAAGTGCGCGTGCCGATGGGCGCCATCGCGCCGATGGCGGCCGACGAGCGCAAGATCATCGCGCGGCGCGCGGCGCTCGAACTCAAGCCCAACAGCGTGGTGAATCTCGGCATCGGCATGCCCGAGGGCCTGGCGAGCGTGGCCAACGAAGAGAAGATCATCGACCTGCTGACGCTGACCGCCGAGCCCGGCGTGATCGGCGGCATGCCGGCGGGCGGGATGGACTTCGGCGCCGCGACGAACCCACAGGCCGTCATCGACCAGCCTTACCAGTTCGACTTCTACGACGGCGGCGGGCTCGACATCGCCATTCTCGGGATGGCCCAGGTCGACCGTGAGGGCAACCTGAACGTCAGCAAGTTCGGTCCCAAGCTGGCGGGCGCCGGCGGCTTCATCAACATCAGCCAGAACGCCAAGACGGTGGTGTTCGTCGGCACCTTCAATGCCGGCCGCCTGGCCACCGCGGTGGAGGACGGCAGGCTGCGCATCCTGGAAGAAGGCAGCGCGCGCAAGTTCGTGCAGCAGGTGGAGCACCGCACCTTCAGCGGCAGCTACGCCGCGAAGCGCGGCCAGACCGTGCTGTACGTGACGGAGCGCTGCGTCTTCAGGCTGTGCGACGAAGGCCTGGAACTGACCGAGATCGCGCCCGGCATCGACATCGAGCGCGACATTCTTTCGCAGATGGACTTCAAGCCGGTGCTGAACGGGCCGCCGCGCCTGATGGACGCGCGCATCTTCCGACCGCACCCGATGGGCTTGCGCGAGGATCTGTTGCGCCGGCCGCTGGCCGAGCGCTTGACCTACGACCCCGAGCAGAACATCCTGTTCGTGAATTTCGAGGGCCATGTCGTCAAGACCGAGGCCGACGTGCAGGCCATCCGCCAGCAGGTCGAGCAGTGCGTGGCGCCGCTCGGCAAGAAGGTGTTCGCCATCGTCAACTACGACAATTTCACGATCCTGCCGGACGTGACCGAAGCGTACGCGGCGATGGTGCAGGGGC
>JAQGLP010000172.1 GCA_028292835.1 Variovorax sp. | reverse complement strand
GGGCGTCAGGTTCTGCGCCTCGTCGATGATCACGTACTTGTTCAGGAAGGTGCGCCCGCGCATGAAGTTCATGCTCTTGATCTTGATGCGGCTGCGGATCAGCTCGTTGGTCGCGGCGCGGCCCCATTCGCCGGCACCGCCACCGTCGCCCTTGGCCAGGAATTCGAGGTTGTCGTCGAGCGCGCCCATCCAGGGGCCCATCTTTTCCTCCTCGGTACCGGGCAAAAAGCCGATGTCCTCGCCCACGCTCACGGTGGCGCGGGTCATGATGATCTCGGTATAGCGGCGGTCGTCGAGCACCTGCGTCAGGCCCGAGGCCAGCGCCATCAGCGTCTTGCCGGTGCCGGCGGTGCCGGTCAGAGTGACGAAGTCGACCTCCGGGTCCATCAGCAGGTTCATCGCGAAGTTCTGCTCGCGGTTTCGCGTGTTGACGCCCCACACCGCGTTTTTGGCCGAGGCATAGTCCTTGAGCGTCTTGAGCACGGCCGTCTTGTCGCGGATTTCGGACACCCGCGCGTACATGCTGGGCTCGCCGGGCGCCTCGAAGTAGACGAACTGGTTGATGTGCAGGCTCGGCACGATCGGCCCGCTGATGCGGTAGAAGGTGCTGCTGCCGCTCTGCCAGCTCTCGACGGTCTTGCTCTGGCGCGTCCAGAAGTCGGGCGGCAGCGCGAGCGAGCCCGCATAGAGCAGGTCGCCGTCCTCCAGCGTCTTGTCGTTCTGGTAGTCGTCGGTGGCCAGGCCCAGCGCGCGGGCCTTGACGCGCATGTTGATGTCCTTGGACACCAGCACCACCTCGCGTTGGGTCGGCCCCGCTGGCTCCTTGCCGAAGCGTTCGCCCAGCGCCTGCACCACGCCCAGGATCTGGTTGTCGGCCTTGCCCTGCGGCAGGCTGGTGGGCAGCGTGTAGTCGAGCGGCTCGGTCTGGAAGAAGAGGCGCCCGCCGGCTTCGCGGTGGCCGGTGGTGTCCAGCTTCAGGCCCTTGCCGATATCGGCGCCCTGGGCGCCGGCCAGCGCATCGAGCGTGCGGCTGGTCTGGCGGCCGTTGCGCGCGACCTCGGTGGTGCCCTTCTTGTGGCCGTCGAGCTCTTCGAGGACGACCATCGGCAAATAAATGTCGTGCTCCTCGAAACGGAACAGGCAGGTCGGATCGTGCAGCAGCACGTTGGTGTCGAGCACGAAGATCTTGGCGGTGGTGCTGGTCGACTTGCCACGCCGGGGCCGCGCCGTCTCGCGCGCGGCCCTGTCGTTGCGCGAGACGCTGACCGGAACCTGGGTCGCCATCGGCACGGGGCTTTGCACCGGCGCGACCGGCGCTTCCGGCAGGGAGGGCGCCACCGGGGCACGTCCGCCTCGGGCGCGGGGCGGTGCCTCTTCACGCGCTGCCTGCGGCGCGCGCGGCCGGGTCTCAATCTGCTGCGCCACCGGCGCCAGCACCTCGGCTGCCGGCAAGGCGGGCGTGGACGTTTGCGCCGGCGGCACGACGGGGGGCCGCTCCGCTCCGGCGCGAGCGCGTTCCAGCAGTTCCAGGGCCTGCGAGCCGGCATCGCCGATTTCATCGACCGGGCGCGCGCCGTTGCGGCGCGGCGTTTTCTGCGCGGAGCGCGCGGGCACATCGAGCACGTCGGGCGAGAGGAGGGCGGCGCGTTTCGTGGGGGGAGGAGGCAAGGGCATGAAGGATTCGCTCTCGAAAGATGAGGGCCTCAAAACAAAAAAGCCGCCTGGCGAGCCGGGCGGCTTTGATCGGGGAGCGCAGTTGGTGCAATCAACAGCATGGACTCACTATACACGGGCTGGATCGCGTCTCTCGAAGCGGTGCGTTTCGAGCGGGCGCACGGGACAAGCGCGGGCAGCGGGCGTCCTCAGGCCGCTTTCTTGAGCGCCTTGACGGCTTTCAACACATCGTCCACATGGCCCGGCACCTTGAGGCCGCGCCATTCGGCCTTCAGGATGCCATCGGCGCCGACCAGGAAGGTGCTGCGCTCGATGCCCTTGACCTTCTTGCCGTACATGATCTTGTTCTTGACCACGCCGAACATGTGGCACATTTTTTCTTCGGTGTCGGCGATCAGCTCGAACGGGAGTTCGAGCTTGGCCTTGAACTCGTCGTGCGACTTCATGTTGTCGCGCGAGACGCCGAGCACGGTGGCGCCCGCCTTGACGAAGTCCTTGTGCTTGTCGCGGAACTGCATCGCCTCGGTGGTGCAGCCGGGCGTGTTGTCCTTGGGGTAAAAGTACATGACCAGAACGTGGCCGAGGTGTGACGTATTCGAAACCTTGAGCCCACCGGTGGCGTTGGCGTCGAATTCGGGAAGGGGTTTGTTGACAACGACCGCCATGAACTTTTTTTCTCCGTTGTGAGTCCCGCAAAGGAAGATTCCTCGTGGTTAACGAGGCCCGTGCGCCGGTTTCGCAATCTGCGATTTTACCCTGAAACTGATGTTATCCTGCGCGGTTTTGTCTTTAAACCGGCTGTTCAAGCAGCAATGCAGCCACCACGTGGCGGCCTTCGCCAGCCAGGATGTTGTAGGTGCGGCAGGCCGCCGCCGTGTCCATGGTTTCGACGCCGGTCCGCTCGGCCATGAGCGAGGCGAGCCAGGCCGGCCGCGGGAAGCGCAGGCGCTGGCCGCTGCCGAAGATGACCACTTCGGCGCCCAGCGCGCTCAGCACTTCGAAATGACGCGCTTCGAGTTGCTCGAAGCGCTCGCAGTCCCAGGCGAAGCGCTCGCCGCGCGAGCCCACGACCACGCTGGATTCGATCTTTTCGCCATTGACGGCGACCCATCCCGGGCCGTGCGAGGTGACTGTCTGGGCGTCGGATTTGTCAGGCTGGAGCTTCATGGAACTGTGGTCAAATTATAGGTTTTTCGCATTGACAAGCCGCCCGGGAGGGCCTTTGAAGCCAATCAAGAAATCGGCCAAGCTGGCCAACGTGCTCTACGACATCCGCGGGCCCATCATGGATGCGGCCAAGCAGATGGAGGAGGAGGGGCAGAAGATCATCAAGCTCAACATCGGCAATCTTGCCGTGTTCGGCTTCGATGCGCCCGAGGAGGTACAGCAGGACATGATCCGCAACCTGCCGGGCTCGGCGGGCTATTCGGACAGCAAGGGCATCTTCGGCGCGCGCAAGGCCGTGATGCACGAGACGCAGAAGCAGCGCATCGCGGGCGTCACGCTCGACGACATCTACCTGGGCAACGGCGCCAGCGAACTGATCGCCATGGCGACCAACGCGCTGCTCAACGACGGCGACGAACTGCTGCTGCCCGCCCCCGATTATCCGCTGTGGACCGCCACGGCGAGCCTGTCGGGCGGCACGCCGGTGCATTACCTGTGCGACGAGGCCAACGGCTGGATGCCCAACCTCGACGACATCCGCGCCAAGGTGACCAAGCGCACCAAGGGCATTGTCGTCATCAACCCGAACAACCCGACGGGGGCGCTCTATTCGGACGAGCTGCTGCGCGGCGTTGTCGCCATCGCGCGCGAGCACGGGCTGGTGATCTTCGCCGACGAGGTGTACGACAAGGTGCTCTACGACGGCGCGCGCCACACCGCCATCGCCAGCCTGTCGAGCGACGTGCTGACGCTGACCTTCAACTCGCTCTCCAAGAGCTACCGCTCGTGCGGCTACCGCGCGGGCTGGCTGGTGGTGTCGGGCGACAAGAAGGGCGCGCGCGACTACATCGAGGGCCTCAACATGCTCTCGAACATGCGGCTGTGCGCCAACGTGCCGGGCCAGTGGGCGATCCAGACCGCCCTGGGCGGCTACCAGAGCATCAACGACCTGGTGGGCGAGGGCGGGCGGCTGCGGCGCCAGCGCGACCTGGCCTACGAGCTGATCACCGCCATCCCGGGGGTGAGCTGCGTCAAGCCGAGCGCGGCGCTCTACATGTTCCCGAGGCTCGACCCGGCGGTCTACCCGGTCACGGACGACCGCCAGTTCTTCCTGGAGCTGCTGAAGGAAACCAAGGTGATGCTGGTGCAGGGCACCGGTTTCAACTGGGCCACGCCGGACCACTTCCGCATCGTCTTCCTGCCGCACGAGGAAGACCTGCGCGAGGCCATCAACCGCATTGCCAAGTTCCTCGAACGCTATCGAAATCGTAGCGCCTGAAGCATGAAGGACGGGCGCATGCGCCCGCTTTTGCCTTATCTTGAATGACTGAAGAATCCATGAAACCCATCCAGGTCGGCCTGCTCGGCATCGGCACCGTCGGCGGCGGCACGTTCAATGTGCTCAGGCGCAATCAGGAAGAAATCAAGCGCCGCGCCGGTCGCGGCATCGAGATCACCATGGTGGCCGACCTCGACACCGAACGCGCCCGTGCGGTGGTGGGCGAGGGCGTGCGGGTGGTGGGGGATGCGCGCGCCGTCATCGCCAACCCCGAGATCGACATCGTGGTCGAGCTGATCGGCGGCTACGGCATTGCCCGGCAGCTGGTCATGGAGGCCATCGCCGCCGGCAAGCACGTGGTCACGGCCAACAAGGCGCTGCTGGCGGTGCACGGCACCGAGATCTTCGCGGCGGCCAGCCAGAAAGGCGTCATGGTGGCGTTCGAGGCGGCAGTGGCTGGCGGCATCCCGATCATCAAGGCGCTGCGC
>JAQGLP010000395.1 GCA_028292835.1 Variovorax sp. | reverse complement strand
CGGCCAGGCCGAGGTCAGGGTCGCCAACGCCGGCAGCAGCCGCAGCGCCACATAGGCGTGCAACAGCGTGGTCAGGAAGGTCAGGAAGCGCAGCGGCATCGGGCAAGGACAAAAAACACAGGCAGGGCCCGGAAACCAGCATGTGCAGCGTCGATCCGGTAACACAAGACCTCACCCCGCAAAGGAAAGTTCCAGCGCCCCCTGCACTGCCGCAAACCTGGACCTGCGGCCTCGGGCTTGCGCCCAATCCTGTAATGCCGAGTCGGGTGGACGAGTCCACCTGTCGACCGGACGCATCCGGCTTTTTTAGCCTTGATGGACCACGGCACTTCCTGCCTGACTTCTTTCTTCTTTCTCTTATTTAAGTTAGTAGTAGTAGATAAGGGCAGCGCTTTTGTGTGGACAGTTAGGTTTTCCGATGACGCGACGGGCACTTACGCTAACTGGCTGGCTGTGCGCACCCGTGCTTCCGTGCTGTCGCGCGGGCGGGGACAACCTGGGCGCCGGGGATCAAGCTGTGGACAACTGCCTGCTTATGCCGAAACTGTCCCCAACATTGTCCTTTGACAGGACTGAACAAACCTGTCGGGGGCCAGTCCGGCTTCGGCTGGGCTAAAACAGCAATGACGGTGCGCCAGGCAGGCGCTATGTTTTCCAGGGAACAGCCTGATGTGACTAATCTTTGGGCAACCGCAAAAATATTCCACCGCGACAAGGACTTGGCAACGCTGTACAGTGAAATGCGGTGGGTTATCCACAAACTTGGTCATGGATTGCCGGGACAACCCGCCGCTTGCTGTTGGGAGCGGCCCCCGCTGACGGCAGTTGCTTCCGCCTTCCGACAGGCTGGGCCGGGCTCGGGGGGCCACGATGGCAGGCATCGTTCCACCACTATTGCGAGGTTTGTTATGCCCAGAGGTGACAAGTCGGCCTACACCGACAAGCAAAAGCGTCAGGCCGAACACATCGAGGAAGGTTACGAGAAGCGCGGCACCGACAAGGAAGAAGCCGAGCGGCGCGCCTGGGCCACCGTGAACAAGGAAACCGGCGGCGGCAAGAAGACCGGCTCGGGTCGCGGCCAACCGGAGAACCACGCGCCCTCGCGCACAGGCGGCAAAAAGGGCGGCGCCGCCTCGGCCGCCCGCACGCCCGAACAACGCTCGGCCTCCGCCAAAAAGGGAGCCGCAACGCGCAAACACAACGCCGAACTGCGCGGCTGAAAACCTTTACGCGAAAAACCCCCTCCGGGCGGGGGAGGACTCGATCCGTGTGGTCGAGTCCAGGAAAATTGCACCGGAAGAGTGCCTATTTGATCGGCACTCTTTCCGGTTTTTCAGGAAACGATCTCAGCGGCTGTTTTTGTGGCTCTGGCGACCTGCCTCGGCATGTTGTTCGCTGGTGCCGCCGCGGGTGCCACCTTCCGATGAGCCGCCACCGGAGCCGCCCGATCCGCTGCCACCGCCACCGGTGTTCTTGTGGCTCTGGCGACCGGCCTCGGCGTGCTGTTCGCTGGTGCCGCCGCGGGTGCCACCCGAGCTACCACCGCCCGAGCCGCCGCCGCCCGAACCCGACGAGCCTCCGGAACTGCCCTGTCCTCCATGGCTCTTCGAGCCCGCGGCACGCGCTTCTTCCGATGAGAACTCGTGGGCCGTGCCCTTTTCGTGCGCTGCCTTTCCGCCTTCGCTGGCGATTTCGCGCTGACGATCTGGGTCCATGCCGGCAAAACCGCGACCGGAGCCGCCGCCTTGGTTGCCCTGATTGCCTTGGTTGCCTTGATTCGTGGCCATGTCAAAACTCCTTCACTGATGGAAAAGATCCCGGGAGGGACACTGAGCCCGCCGGTCCGGCAGACCCTTCAGTACATGGCAATCGACGTGCCCACGCGGGTCAGCCGATTGGCCGTCAAGCCAGCCGGCGCCGTTCCACCGATTCGAGCTTCAGACCCTGGCGGTACTTGGTCACGGTGCGACGCGCGATGCGAAAGCCCTGCTGCGCCAACTGGCGCGCCAGTTCGGCGTCGCTCAGAGGCGCGGCCTGCGATTCCGCCTCGATCAGCTCGCGGATCAATTCCTTGACGGCCGTGGGCGCGCTGGCGCCGCCGCCGGTGTGGTCCAGCCCGCGCGAGAAAAAATACTTGAGCTCGAAGATGCCAAAGGGCGTGGCCAGGTATTTGTTGTTGACGGTGCGCGACACCGTCGAGGCATGCACACCCACCGCCTCGGCGATCTCGCGCAGTCCCAGCGGCTTCATGGCCAGCGCCCCGTACTCCAGGAAGAGTTTCTGGCGCGCCACGATGGCGCGCGCCACCTCCAGGATGGTCGAGACCCGCTGCTCGACGTTGTGTACCGTCCAGCGCGCCTGCTCCAGGCACTGACGCAGCGCGGGGTTGTCGCCGCGGCGCTGCCGCTCGAGCAAGGTCGCGTAATCCCGGTGCAATTGCACGCGCGGCACGGCGGCCTCGTTGAGCACGGTGGTCCAGACGCCCTTCACCTTGCGCACCATGACGTCCGGTGTAACGAGGCGCGGCGCGGCGTCGCTGTGCTGCCAGCCCGGGCGCGCGTTGAGCTTGCGGATGCACTCCGCCGCCAAGCGGATCTGGTGCTGCGGCACACGCAGCGCGGCCGCCAGCCGGTGCAGGTTCTTCGAGGCCAGCAGCTCGATGTGGTCGCGCAGGATGCGCCGTGCCAGATCGCGCAGTCCGGGGTCCTCGATGGCCGGCAACTGCAGCGTCAGACACTCCGCCACGCTGCGCGCGCCCACGCCCGGCGGATCGAGCGCCTGCACGCGGCACAGCGCGGTATGGAGTTCGGCCAGGGCGCTCTGGCTTTCATCGCCGATCGCGCCAGCGATGTCTTCCAGCGAAATGCGCAGATAGCCATCGTCGTCGAGCGCCTCCACCACCGCATCGGCAAACGCGCGCTCGCGCTCGGCCAGACGCAGCACACCCAGCTGGGCGTGCAGGTGCGACCGCAGCGAGACTGGCAGCGCGACGCCCTGCAGGACATCGAAGCTGTCGTCGTGCGACAGGTGGTGCGGGCCCGCTCCAGCGCCACCCGTGCTGAAATGGTCGAGCCGTGCGGCCGAAGCCCAGTCGGCCTCGATCGTTTCGGAGGATTCCTGCGCGCCCTCGGGGCCCGTGCCGGCGGGCGGCTGGCTCTCGTCGATTTCCAGGAACGGGTTGCTCTCGATGGTGTCCTGCAGTTCGCGCGCATAGTCCAGCGAAGACATTTGCAACAGGCGCACCGCCTGTTGCAGTCTGGGGGAAAACGTGGTTACCTGTAGCGTTTGTGTCTGGAGGCCAAGCATGGACATGGATTTTTTGGATTCCACCCAACAATGTGTGGGAAATGGCTGAGCGCAATGTTCGTGCCAGCCCAGGCCCACTCCATTGGGTAAAAAAGTTCACATTTGCGCCGCAACGACCTTGGCTCGCCGGTCTCCTTGCGGTAATTTTTACGAGGGAGCGTCATGAGTCATCGCATCGGGATTCCGACAAGCACCGCCAGGACCAGGTCTGGCCCCTTGCGCCTGCTGTCCGTGGGTGCGCTGACCGGGCTGGCCGTCCTGGCACTGGCGCGCGCCGATCGCCCGCAGCCATCCGGCGAGGCGGCCGCTGCGCATCGCACGTCGCATGCGATGCGCGCCTTGAAGATCGACCACGACCTGCGCACGCCCATCGGGGCACTCGCCAATGCGCTGGAATGGATGCGGATCAGCGTGGACGACCCGCAGGTGCAAGCCGAGGCACGCGACGTGATCGAGCGCCAGGTCCTTCGTTTGATGAAACTGGCCGAAGAACTGCATGACTTCGCGCGGCTGCTCGAAGACTGAGACGCGCAGAAAAGAAAGGAGTTCACCGTGGGACATGCCCTGATCGTGGAAGACGACGCCGACTCGGCGCGGGTGCTGGCGGCGCTGGTCGCGCGCCAGGGTCACAGCGTCGTGACCGCGGGCTCGCTGCAGGCCGCGCGCCGCATGCTCGCCATGCGCCATCCCGACGTGCTGCTGCTCGACCTGCACCTGCCCGACGGCAGCGGTTTCGAGCTGTTCGACAACGCCGAGCTGCTGTCCGACACCGAGGTGGTGCTCATGACCGGCCAGGCCAGCCTGGAAACCTCGATCCAGGCGATGCGCCTGGGCGCGGCCGACTACCTGGTCAAGCCCATCAACCCGCAGCACCTGAAGGGCCTGCTGTCGCGTCTGATCCGGCCCTCGCAGTTGCGCGCCGAGGTGGCGGAGATCACCGAGATGTGGCGCGAGACGGGGCGCTTCGGCCACCTGATCGGCAAGTCGGAGGCCATGCAGCGCGTCTACCAGCAGATCGCCCGCGTGGCGGGCACGGCAGTGACGGTCTTCATCCACGGCGAGAGCGGCACCGGCAAGGAACTGGTGGCGCGCGCCGTGCACGACCTGAGCCGGCGCCGCGAGCAGCCGTTCCTGGCGATCAACTGCGGCGCACTGTCGCCGCACCTGATCGAGAGCGAGATCTTCGGCCATGAAAAGGGCAGCTTCACCGGCGCCGAGCGACAGCACCTGGGGTTCTTCGAGCGGGCGCACGGCGGCACCTTGTTCCTGGACGAAGTCACCGAGATGCCGCTCGAACTCCAGGTCAAGCTGCTGCGCGTGCTGGAGAACGGCACTTTCATGCGGGTGGGCTCGACCCAGCCGCAGCAGACCGACGTGCGCATCATCGCCGCCACCAACCGGGACGCGGACGCGGCCGTGGCGCGCGGCGTGCTGCGGGAAGACCTGCTCTACCGTCTGAACGTGTTTCCGATCGCACTGCCGCCGCTGCGCGATCGCCCCGGCGACGTGGCGCTGCTGGCACGCAGCTTCCTGGCCGACCTGGAGCGCCAGGAGCAGTCGACCAAGCGCTTCACGCCGCAGGCCATCGAACGGCTGGCGGCCTGCCGCTGGCCGGGCAACGTGCGCGAACTGCGCAACGTGGTGCAACGTGCCTGGGTGATGGCGCCCGACGACGAGATCGACGAGCAATGGCTGCCGGAGCCGCCGGAAGGCGCCGTGGTCCTCCCTGCCTCCGATGCCGATAACCCACCCTCGGAACCAGAGCGTGTGTCCCGCGCTGGCGAAGGCGAGACCGACAGCGGCGCGCAGCGACTCAGCATCGCGGTGGGCACCCCGCTGGCCGAGATCGAGCGGCAGGTCATCCTGGCCACCTTCGAGCATTGTGGACGGCACAAGGAGCGCACGGCGGCACTGCTCGGCATCAGCATGAAGACGCTCTACAACCGGTTGAGGGATTACCAGTCCTGAAAAAGCCCTGCCCGGCCGCTGATCGCCAGCAGATCGTCATCGATGCGGCTCGACACCGGAAGGCACGGCACCGGTGGCCATCAGGATCCCTTCAGCGGGAAAAAATCCCTGAACTCTCCGCCTTGCCCGCCGTCTGCCGTCTGCCGTCTGCCGTCTGCCGTGGCCGATCCGGAGAAACGTTCATCCATTGAACCGAAGGATCTGCATGCCCAGGGTGCGTCGGCGCATCCGCGTCGCAAGCGCCAGACGTGGCTGCGGGCACGGTAGATCGCGGCGCCCTCGGGGTCGTAATGCGTTCCCACATAGTTGGCGGGGTTCTCAAACGGGTACTGCCTGAAGTAGTCGCTCAGTTCATCCATGGCCCTCTCCCAATGAATGCGTGGCTGGCGTGGCAGAACAGAACAATCGGAAACGACCGCTGTGTCCGCACGGCTTCGCCGCCACCCTGGAGCGGCAGGAGCAAATCCGATGCCCGGACGGGGAAAGGGCCACTGGGTCGGCTGCGAGACTTCCTTGATCTCGACCCGCCGGCGTCACATCGTCCGCAGGACCCTGCGCAGCCTTTAACGGTTGGCGCTGCCCAGACTCAGGCGGTCCAATCCGGCACTGTCGGGGTGGCGGGCGGCATGGGCGAAAGCCCGTTGCGGGTGCTGACGCAGCGCAGGATTTTGCTACCCAGGGGAGTGATTTCCATCACCTCGGCGTACCGGCTGTCATTGTCGCCATGAAAACGGACCACCAACTGTCCCGTCGCGTGCAGGCGGTGCAGCAACCGCAATCGCGCGGGATCGGTCACGCGTACCGGCATCGGCTGCGTCGCCAGTTCCGAGAGGTAACTGAGGGGCATGTTGTCTTTGATGGAACCTGCTTTATGGGCAGCAACTGCTGCGCCCAGTTGGTAACAGGATTTTAACGAAAGTATTCACTGTGTGAACACTGTACTCGTCAGAGTCGAAGCCACGGTGATGCTTCGTCTTGCGGTTTCTCGATATCGGCCCATCAAGCCACTGGTTTGGAGGGAGAGAGACGGACCTGCCGTAACGGAAGCTGTATTTTTGGCAAATCGCAGGCTGGCTTTCTTACTTCATATTCTTCTTATTCAAGTTAGTAGTAGTAGATAGGCGCGACACTTTCCTGTGGATAAGTCAATTTTTCACTGACGCGACAGAGATTTGCATGCGATTGACCGCTGTGTGTACCGGCGCTTCCGTGCTGTCGCGCCAAAAGGAACAAGTTCGGGCGCGGCAACTAACCTGTGGACAAAGGCCATGTTGTGCCAGGAATTTCCCCAAGTTTGTACTTTGACAGGACGAAACAAACCTGCCAAGCATTTCCGCAGCGTTGAAATTCACTGCATGAAAATTAAGCATCACATGCTTTATTTATAAAAATCAAGGGCTTGGCGCCGCCCTACAAGGAAGTTCCTGAGTTATCCACAAAGTTGTCCAGGGACTGTGGGGAGAAAGTCTCCTGCCGCGCCAGGGATGGACGTCCTGACTTGCGGCGACCCGGCTGCGCGTGACCTGAGCAATTGCCCGGCAGGCTGCAGACCCAGTGCCGCGCGGTTTGTGCAGGGGTACCGGCGGGCGCGGGCCGTGCCGGGGCGCGGCCTACAATGGCCGCCCCTCACAACAAGGTCGCCGCTGCGCCGTTCCGGCGCATCGAGCGCCAGCAGGAGCCCGTCGCCCATGTCCGATTCCAGTCCCACGAGCACCCTCCCGAGCGCCGAAGACAAGCGCGCCGAACTGCGCCGCGCCGCGCTCGAGTACCACGAGTTTCCGGTGCCTGGGAAGATCGCCATCGCGGCGACCAAGCAGATGGTCAACCAGCGCGACCTGTCGCTGGCCTACTCGCCGGGCGTGGCGGCGCCGTGCGAGGAAATCGTCAAGGACCCGGTCAACGCCTACAAGTACACGGCGCGCGGCAACCTGGTGGCCGTCATCACCAACGGCACGGCCGTGCTGGGCCTGGGCGACATCGGCCCGCTGGCCTCCAAGCCGGTGATGGAGGGCAAGGGCGTTCTCTTCAAGAAGTTCGCCGGCGTGGACGTGTTCGACATCGAGATCGACGAGAAGGACCCGCAA
>JAQGLP010000115.1 GCA_028292835.1 Variovorax sp. | reverse complement strand
CGCTGTTCTTCTGGTTGCTGCGCCAGTTCTTCAGGTCCTGCTGCTGGTGGGCGATGTTGACGTCGCCGCACAGCACGAACTCGCGCTGGCCCTTCATCCGCGCGAGGTGCGGATCGAATTCCTGCAGGAAGCGGAATTTCGCCTGCTGCCTGTGTTCGCCCGCCGAGCCGCTGGGAAAGTAGCAGCTGATCACCGAAAACTTGCGTTGCGGTGTGTCGAAGCGAAGCTCGACGTAGCGGCCCTCGGCATCGAATTCCGGTGAGCCGAAGCCGACGACGACGTCGCTCGGCGCGTGCTTGCTGTACACGCCGACGCCCGAATACCCTTTCTTCTGGGCGAAGTGGAAGTGGCCCTGCAGCCCCGCGAGCTGCTCGAAGCGGCCCTGCACGTCGGGCTCCTGCGCCTTGACTTCCTGCACGCAAATACAATCCGGCCTGGCCTTGGCGATCCACGCCTCCACGCCCTTGCTGTGGGCCGAGCGAATGCCGTTGAGATTGAGGCTGGTCAGTTTGAACACGAGGTGATTTCCATGGTGGCAGATGGCAGCCGCGATGCGCTGGCGCAGGAGTTCGTGCAGTTCGCCGTCTAATCCGGCGTGTTGCGCTTCGGCGAATTCAAGACCAAGGCGGGCCGGCTCTCGCCGTACTTCTTCAACGCGGGCCTGTTCGACGATGGCGCGAAGCTCGGCCGGCTCGCGCAATTCTCTGCGCGCCGGCTGCTGGAAAGCGGCATCGAATTCGACATGATCTTCGGCCCGGCGTACAAGGGCATCCCGCTGGCCACCGCCGTCTCGATCGAGCTCGCGCGGCTCGGGCGCAACGTGCCCTACGCCTACAACCGCAAGGAAGCCAAGGACCATGGCGAAGGGGGCTCGCTGGTGGGGGCGCCCGTGCAGGGCCGCGTGCTGATCGTGGACGACGTGATGTCGGCGGGGACCGCGGCCCGCGAGTCGATCTCGCTGATCCGCGCCGCCGGGGCAACGCCGCACGCGGTGGTGATCGCCCTGGACCGCGAGGAAATGGCGACCGAGGGCGGTGCGGACACGCCACATTCGGCTGTGCAATATGTCCGCAACCAGCTGGGTCTGCAGGTGTGCGCGATTGCACGGCTGTCGGATCTGCTCCAGTATCTGCAGCAGCACAGCAGTGATGCGCTGGGCGCCCACTACGCCCAGGTACTGGCCTATCGCGACCGCTATGGCGTGAACTGAGGAACGAGGACACGTGACAACCCCGATGCTCCGCGCAGCCGCCATCGCTGCATTGTTCGCCGCTCTTGCCGGCACGGCGCAGGCGCAGGCCATCTTCACGTGCACCGACAGCAAGGGCAGGCGCATCACCGCCGACCGCCCGATCCTGGACTGCAATGACCGTGACCAGTTCGAGCTCAACCCCAATGGCGGCGCCAGGCGCAGGATCGCGCCCACGCCGACGGCGGCCGAGCGGGCCGCCGAGGAACAGCAGGCCGCACGCCAGGCCGAGGAACGCGCCCGCGCACTCGACGAGAAAAAGCGCGAGCGGGCCTTGTTGACGCGCTATCCCGATCGCGCCAGCCACGACAAGGAGCGCGATGCGGCGCTCGCGAAAGCCGATGCCATGAAGGCAGCGTCGCAGAAGCGCACGACGGAGTTGCTGGCGCAGCGCAAGACGCTGGAAGCGGAGGTCGAGTTCTACAAGGCGAACCCCGCCCGCACGCCCCCCAAGCTGAAGCACCAGGTGGATGACCTGCATGCGCAGCTGCTCGCGCAGCAGCGCTTCCTCGCCGACCAGGAAGGCGAGAAGGCCAGGGTGAACGACCGTTTCGACCAGGAGCTCTCGCGCCTGAAGCTGTTGTGGGCGCAACAGGCGCCGCAAGCCACCGTGGCGCGGGCCGCGTCCGCCAGCCCCACGCAAGCCCCGCCATCGGCGAAACCGACGCCCTAGCGTGGATCGGCGGGCAGCAGCCCGTCAGCCGGCGAGCTTCTTCTTCAGCAGTTCGTTGACCTGGGCCGGATTGGCCTTGCCCTTGCTCGCCTTCATCGCCTGGCC
Source organism: Variovorax sp. (assembly GCA_028292835.1). GTDB lineage: Bacteria > Pseudomonadota > Gammaproteobacteria > Burkholderiales > Burkholderiaceae_C > Variovorax. The sequence continues at coordinate 667 of JAQGLP010000115.1, read as the reverse complement.
GACCAGCGCGTTGAAGGCCTTCTCCTTGCCCGCCCGGTACTGCGCCACGTTGTCGGCGTTGGCGGCGATCACTTCGTCGATGATCTTTTCCAGGGCGCCGCTGTCGTTCATCTGCTTGAGGCCCCTGGCCTCGATGATCGCGTCGACATCGCGGCCCTCGCCGCTCCACAGCGCATCGAACACCTGCCTGGCTGCATTGTTGGAGACCGTGCCGTCGGAAATCCGCTTGATCAGGCAAGCCAGCATCTGCGCGTCCACCGGCGCGGTGTCGATCGTGGACCCATCGGCGTTCAGCCGCCGCGACAGTTCGCCCATGATCCAGTTGCTCGCCAGCTTGGGCTGCCCGCTGGCCTGGGCCGCGGCCTCGAAGTAGGCCGCCATGGCCTTGCTCTGCGTCAGCGTGGTGGCGTCGTACTCCGGCAGGCCGTAGTCTTTGACGAAGCGAGCGGCCATCACGCGTGGCAGTTCCGCCATTTCCGAGCGAACGCGCTCGACCCATTCCGGCGCGACCACCAGCGGCGGCAGGTCGGGGTCGGGGAAGTAGCGGTAGTCGGCGGCGTCTTCCTTGGTGCGCATCGCGCGGGTCTCGCCGGTGTCGGGGTCAAAGAGTACCGTGGCCTGCTGAATTGCGCGCCCGTCCTCGATCTCCTCGATCTGCCAGCGGATC
>JAQGLP010000097.1 GCA_028292835.1 Variovorax sp. | reverse complement strand
CAAGCTGCCGTTGCCGGTGCACAGGTCCAGCACCCGCCGCGTGTGTTCGCCCAGCCACGGGTCGATGTCGCCGTCGGCCAGCAGCTCGGCAATGAAGCTGCGCGGCACGATGGCGCGCTCGTCGATGTAGAAGGGCACGCCCTGCAGCCAGGCCTCTTTCGTGAGGTAAGCCGCGGGCTTGCGCGTTTCGATGCGCGCTGCCAGGAGCGCGGCCACCCGGGCGGCATCGGCGGGCGCCACCGGCCGGTGCGCCACGGCATCGAGGTCGTCCAGCGGCAGCCCGAGCCGCCACAGCACCAGCCAGGCCGCCTCGTCGAAGGCGTTGGCGGTGCCCTGGCCAAAGGCCACGCCGGCCTCGCTCAACTGCCGGGTGCCGGCCTCGATCAATTCGATGACGGTGCTCATGCGAGCCCCCGTGTCGGATGCTTCGTGCCCTGGCTTGTGCCCGGAGGAGTCTTCGCTTGCCTGGAGCGGTTCGGCGCGGCGCTCATGTCGATGCCGCCAGCGCTTCGAGCCGCTCCAGCGTGCGGCGGTAGATGTTCTTGAGCGGCTCGATCTCGGCCGTCGCGATGTGCTCGTCGATCTGGTGGATGCTGGCGTTGACGGGGCCCAGTTCGATCACCTGGCGGCATACCTTGGCCAGGAAGCGCGCGTCGCTGGTGCCACCGCTGGTCGAGAGCTGCGTTTCGATGCCGCATTCGTCGCGGATCGCCTGCCGCACCGCTTCCACCAGCTCGCCCGGCGGCGTGAGGAAGGGCAGGCCGCCGACGGTCCAGGCCAGGGTGCAGTCGAGGCCGTGCGCGTCGAGCACTGCCTGCACCCGCTGCTGCAGCGACTCGGGCGTCGATTCGGTCGAGAAGCGGAAGTTGAAGTCGATCGCCGCCTCGCCCGGGATCACGTTGCCGGCGCCGGTTCCGGCGTGGAAGTTGCTGATCTGCCAGCTGGTCGGCTGGAAGAATTCGTTGCCGGCGTCCCAGCCGCCGGCCGCGTTGATCGCCACCAGCTCGGCCAGCGCCGGCGCGAAGGCATGCACCGGGTTTTTGGCCAGGTGCGGGTAGGCGATGTGGCCCTGCACGCCCTTCACGGTGAGCCGGCCGCTCAGGGTGCCGCGACGGCCGTTCTTGATCATGTCGCCGCATCGCTCGACCGAGGTGGGCTCGCCGACGATGCACCAGTCCGGCGCCTCGCCGCGCGCGGCAAGCGCGTTGCACACCACCACGGTGCCGTCGATGCCGGGACCTTCCTCGTCGCTGGTCAGGAGCAGCGCGAGGCGCAACTGCGGCGCGGGCGTGGCGGCCAGGAACTCCTCGATGGCGACGACGAACGCCGCGAGCGAGGTCTTCATGTCGCAGGCGCCGCGCCCGTAGAGCCGGCCGTCACGGTGCGTCGGCGTGAAGGGCGGGCTGCTCCAGCGCTCCAGCGGGCCGGTGGGCACGACGTCGGTGTGGCCGGCGAACACCAGGGTGCGCGCAGGCATGGCGGATTGTCCTCCAGGTGCTCCTGTGTCGATAGCTGCCCGCGCAGGGCGGGCGGGGACCGGAGCCTGATCGGACGCGAAGCCGCCGGGCGCGCGCACGGCCCACAGGTTGGTCACGCGGAAGTCGGCCGGACCGCTTTCGAGGGTTTCCAGCGTGAAGCCGAGCGCGGCCAGCCGCTCGCCCAGGATCTGCTGGCAGCGGGCGTCGTCGGGCGTGACCGAGGGGCGCGAAATCAGTTGTTCGGCAAGGTGCAGCGTGCGTGACATGGAAGAACGAAACGGTTCAGAGAAGCACGTCGAGCGTGATGTCGGTGAAGGTGGGCGCCTCGGCCTGCGCCATCAGCGAGCTCTCCTCGGCGCGCTGGGCGGGCTTGTTGTGGTTTTGCAGCCGCCACAGCAGGTTGGTGGCCGAGTCGGCGTGCGCCAGGCCCTCGGCGCGCTCGACACGGTCTTCCAGGATCAGCCGGGCGATGTCTTCCTCGAAGGTCTGAGAACCCTCGGCCATCGATTTCTCCATCGCCTCCTTGACCCCGGAGAAGTCGCCCCTCTCGATCAGCTCGGCCACCAGCGCGGTGTTGAGCATGACCTCGACGGCCGGGACGCGGCCCGAGCCGGGCGTGCGCAGCAGGCGCTGCGCCACCACCGCGCGCAGCGAGGCGGCCAGATCGCCCAGCAGCATGGGACGCACTTCGGCCGGGTAGAAGCTCACGATGCGGTTGAGCGCCCGGTAGGCGTTGTTGGCGTGCAGCGTGGCCACGCACAGGTGCCCCGACTGGGCATAGGCGAGGGCGGCCGCCATGGTCTCGCGGTCGCGGATCTCGCCGATCTGGATCACGTCGGGCGCCTGGCGCAGCGCGTTCTTCAGTGCCACCTGCAGCGAGACGGTGTCGCTGCCGACCTCGCGCTGGTTGACCACCGATTTCTTGTTGACGTAGTTGTACTCGATCGGCTCCTCCACCGTCAGGATGTGGCCGAAGGCATGCTCGTTGCGGTGGTCGAGCATCGAGGCCAGCGTGGTGGACTTGCCGGCGCCGGTGGAGCCCACCATCAGGATCAGGCCGCGGCGCTCCATCACCAGGCTCTTGAGGATGGGCGGCAGGCCCAGCGAGTCGAACGGCGGGATGCGCGACGCGATGTGGCGCACCACCACCGCGCAGCTGCCGCGCTGGCGCATCGCGCTGACACGGAAACTTCCCACGCCCGTCATCGGGATCGCCATGTTGAGTTCGCCGGTGCGGTCCAGTTCCTCCATGCGCTCGGGGCTCGCCACCTCGGCCAGCAGGTTGCGGGGCGCCTCGGGCGGCAGCACCTGCGCGTTGATGGCCAGGCACTGCCCGTTGATGCGCATCAGCGCCGGCGCGTTGGGCGACAGGTACACGTCCGAGGCCTTGCGCTCGGCCATCAGGCGGAGAATGCGCTCCATCATTTTCATCGGGACTCCAGGCGTGCGGAAGGGGCAGCGGCGGCGGTGAGGCTCAGTCGCGCAGCAGGTCGTTGAGCGAGGTCTTGGCGCGCGTCTGCGCATCGACGCGCTTGACGATGATGGCGGCGTAGAGGCTGTAGCGGCCGCCGTCCTTGGGCAGCGTGCCGCTGATGACGACCGAGCCCGCGGGCACGCGGCCGTAAGTGATCTCGCCCGTGGCGCGGTCGTAGATGGGCGTGCTCTGGCCGATGTAGACGCCCATCGAGAGCACCGAGTTCTCCTCGACCACCACGCCCTCGACCACCTCGGAGCGCGCGCCGATGAAGCAGTTGTCCTCGATGATGGTGGGGCCGGCCTGCAGCGGCTCCAGCACACCGCCGATGCCCACGCCGCCCGACAGGTGCACGTTCGCGCCGATCTGCGCGCACGAGCCCACGGTGGCCCAGGTGTCGACCATGGTGCCTTCGCCGACGTAGGCGCCGATATTGACGTAGCTCGGCATCAGGATGGCGCCGCGGGCGATGTAGCTGCCGTGGCGCGCGACGGCCGGCGGCACGACGCGCACGCCGGTGGCCTTCATCTCGTCAGGCGACAGGTTGGCGAACTTGGGCTGCACCTTGTCGTAGAAGGCCAGGGCGCCGGCGTGCATCGCCTCGTTGTCGTTCAGGCGGAACGACAGCAGCACGGCCTTCTTGATCCACTGGTGCACTGTCCACTCGCCCACAGCCTCGCGCGTGGCGACGCGCAGGCGGCCGTCGTTGAGCTCGGTGATGACCTCCTCGACCGCCTTGCGCACCTCGGCGGGCGCCTGGGTGGAGGACAGGTTGGCGCGGTCTTCCCACGCGGCGTCGATGGTCTGCTGGAGTTGCTGGGTCATGAAAAACTCGGATGGAAGGGCGGAAGAAAACGACGCCGCCAGAACGGAAGGCGGCAGCGGTCGCGGAAAAATCGGAAAGAGGCGGCGGCAGGGTTCAGGCGCCACCTTGGCGGGCCTGCCCGGCGAAACGCACGATGCGTCGCGCGGCCTCGACGCACTCGTCGGTGCCAGCCACCAGCGCCATGCGGATGCGACCGCGCCCGGGGTTGTGCCCCCCGGCGTCGCGCGCCAGGTAGCTGCCGGGCAACACTGTCACATTGTATTGAGCGTGGAGCGCGCGGGTGAAGGCCACGTCATCGCCCTCCCACGCGGCCGGCACACCGGCCCACAGGTAGAAGCCGGCGTCGGGCAACCGCACGTCGAGCACGGGCGCGAGCAGCGGCGTCACGGCGGCGAACTTGGCGCGGTACTGCGCGCGGTTGTCCACCACGTGGCTCTCGTCGCCCCAGGCGGCGATGCTGGCGGCAGCCACCGCGCCGCTCATGGCGCTGCCGTGGTAGGTGCGGTAGAGCAAGAAGCTCTTGAGGACGGCCGCGTCGCCCGCCACGACGCCGCTGCGCAGGCCCGGCACGTTGCTGCGCTTGGACAGCGAGGTGAGCGCGACCAGGTTGCGGAAGTCGACGCGCCCGAGCCTGGCCGCCGCCTCCAGGCCGCCCAGCGGCGGCTCGTCGCGGAAGTAGATCTCGCTGTAGCACTCGTC
>JAQGLP010000096.1 GCA_028292835.1 Variovorax sp. | reverse complement strand
CTTCGTTTTTCTGGCCGATCATCGCCATTCACGCCGTGCTCACGCCCAACGGCCAAGTGATGACCTACGGCAGCGGCCAGGATGGCTCCCAGGGCGCGCAACTGATCTACGACGTCTGGGACTTGGTGAGCAAGGCGCACACGCTGCTGAGCAACACCACGGGCACGGATATATTCTGCAATGTCCAGCTCGTGCTGCCCGGCGCGGGGCAGGCGCTGCTGGCGGGCGGCGGCGATACGCGCGAAGCGACCGGGGGCAACATCGTCAACCGCGGCGTGAACGACGTGAACCTGTTCGACGCAGCGACCAGGACGCTCGCCGCGTCGGTCCGCCGATGAACTACGCACGGTGGTACGCCCACACTCACCACGCTGTCGAATGGCCGTGTGCTGGTGACGGGCGGCATCGACGCATTGGCCCAGGGCGGGCGCGACACCGACGGTGACCGCCGCGGGCAGCAACGGCACCGGCACTGGGCGACCATGACGTCCTGCCGGACGGCCAGGTGCTCAATACCGGCGGCGGTCTCCCGGAGAACACCGCCACGAATCTCGCATTGCAGGCCGGCATCTGGAATCCCGCCACCAACAAATGGACCCAGGGCAGTGCCGAAACGAAGGGGCGCGAGTACCACTCCATCGCCCTTTTGTTGCCCGACGCCACCGTCCTGGTGGCCGGTGGCGGTGCGCCGGGCCCGGTCAACCAGTTGAATGCCGAGATCTATTACCCGCCCTACCTCTACGCCAAGGACGGCAGCGAAACGCGCTTGTCGCGGCCAGTGATCAAAAGCGCGCCGCAGGACATGACGATGGGCAGCACCTACAACATGACCGTGACGTCGCAGAAGGCGATCAAGCGCGTGACGCTCGTGCGCACAGGTTCGGTGACGCATTCCGTCAATGTCGACCAGCGTTTCCTGGAGGTGCCGTTCGTCCAGAGCGGCACGAACCTTCAGGTGAACGTCAACGAAACCAACAACGTGCTCCCGCCGGGCTACTACATGGTTATCGCCATCGATACCGTCGGCGTGCCGACGGTAGCCAAAATCGTGAGGATCGGCATTCGCCTGGCCTGATGCGAGCGCCTGCGTCGCCACGGAACTCGCACGAGTCTCGAAAGCTTTCTCGGCAGTCTGCGCACCATCGAGCGGCCGCCATGACCCGACTTCACGAGACGGAGCACGCCAAAGCGGAAAACGCGCCGCATGCTATGCTTTTCATAGCTGCCTGCCCATGCCGAACAAGCGCTGTGGCCGGATTTGATCAAAAACCAAGAGATCCGCACCATGAGCTTTCATTCGCTGACGGTTGCCTACTGGTGCGTACTCGTCGCGGCGGTCCTGCCGTACCTGTGCGCCTTCATCGCGAAATCGGGCAGCTTCACGCCGCGCGACAACGTCCAGCCGCGCGAGTGGGGCGCCCGGCAGACCGGCTGGCGCGCCCGCGCCAACGCGGCGCAGGCCAACAGCTTCGAGGGGCTGGCGTTCTTCATCGGTGCCGTCGTCATCGCGCACCAGCTGGGCGCCACGCAGGAGCGCATCGACCTGCTGGCGGTCGCCTATGCCGTGCTGCGCGTGGTCTACATCGTGCTGTACGTGCGCGGTCTCGGCTCGCTGCGCAGCGCGGTCTGGCTGCTCGGGTTCCTGGTCAATATCGCGATTCTCTTTACCGCCTGAGCCGGGCGCGGCCAAGCCCTGCGGACTTTACGTGGAAACCCGCACGGGATGTTCCCGATGCCATGGGGGCAGGGGTTCCCTAAGCTGTCCCACTTCCGCAACCGTTGTTTCGACATTGCCCGACATGCCGACCCGCCGCACCTTCGCCATCGCCTCCGCCCTCACCGCCGCCTCGGTCGCGGTGCCCTGGGTCTACGGGCAGGACAAGCTCGAAAAAACGAGGATCTCGATCGCGGTGGGCGGCAAGGCGGCTTTCTATTACCTGCCGCTCACCATCGCCGAGCAGCTGGGCTACTTCAAGACCGAGGGGCTGGATGTCGAGATCTCCGACTTCGCCGGCGGCGCACGCGCCCTGCAGGCCGTGGTCGGCGGCTCGGCCGATGTGTGCTCGGGCGCCTACGAGCACACCATCAACATGCAGGCCAAGAACCAGCTGTTCCAGGCCTTCGTGCTGCAGGGTCGGGCACCGCAGATCGCGGTGGGCGTGTCGACCAGGAACATGCCAGGCTACAGCAGCATCGCCGACCTCCGGGGCAAGAAGATCGGCGTGTCGGCGCCGGGTTCATCGACCAACATGGTGGCGAACCTGGTGCTGTCGCGCGGCGGCCTGAAGGCGGCCGACGTGAGCTTCATCGGCGTCGGGGTCTCGGCCGGGGCGCTGACGGCGCTGCGCTCGGGGCAGATCGACGCCATCAGCAACACCGACCCGGTCATGACCATGCTGGAGCAAAAGGGCGACATCAAGATCATCAGCGACACGCGCACGCTCAAGGGCACGCAGGAGGTGTTCGGCGGGCCGATGCCGGCGGGCTGCCTGTACGCGCCGATCGACTTCGTTCGCAAGAACCCCAACACCTGCCAGGCGCTGGCCAACGCGATTGTGCGCACCCTGAAATGGTTGCAGACCGCCGGTCCGGGCGACATCCTCAAGACCGTGCCCGAGAGCTACCTGCTGGGCGACCGGGCGCTGTACCTGGCGTCGTTCGAAAAAGTGCGCGAATCCATCTCGCCCGATGGCGTCGTCATGGCCGACGGGCCGAGGACGGCGCTCAACGCCATCGCGAGCTTCGACAGCAGCGTCAAGCCCGAAAAAATCGACCTGACCAAGACCTTTACCAACGACTTCGCGCGGCGCGCCAAGGAGCGGTTCAAGGCCTGAGCGCCACGCCGGCGATCGCATCTCCAGCCCGGCCTGCGCCGGTGTTTCCATCGCGGCGCAACGCCGTCATTGAGCCCATGGCCCTCCATTCCGATTGCGCGCTCGAACTGCTCGACATCGACTGCACGTTCAGCGCCAGGAACGATGCCCTCCAGCGCTACACGGCCGTCGCCGACACCACGCTGCGCGTCGGCGCCGGCGAGTTCGTCTCGGTGGTCGGCCCGACGGGCTGCGGGAAATCCACCCTGCTGAACGTCGCGGCAGGCCTGCTTGCGCCCTCGTCGGGCTCGGTCAGGGTGTTTGGCCAGCTCCTTGCGGGGATCAACGCACGCGCCGGCTACATGTTCCAGAGCGATGCCTTGATGCCCTGGCGCAGCGCGCTGGCCAACGTCATGGTCGGGCTGCGCTACCGCGGCGTGCCCGAGGCCGAGGCGCGTGCCCAGGCCGGGCAGTGGCTGGCGCGCGTCGGACTGGCGGGCTTTGGCGACCGCTATCCGCACCAGCTCTCGGGCGGCATGCGAAAGCGCGTTGCGCTGGCGCAGACGCTGGTACTCGACCCCGACATTATCCTGATGGACGAGCCTTTCAGCGCGCTCGATGTCCAGACTCGCCAGCTCATGGAAAACGAGGTGCTCGAACTCTGGAGCGCGAAGAAGAAAGCCGTGCTCTTCATCACGCACGACCTGGACGAGGCGATCGCCATGAGCGACCGCGTGGTGGTGCTGTCGGCCGGGCCGGCGACGCATCCGATCGGCGAATTCGCCATCGACCTGGCGCGGCCGCGCGACGTGTCGGAGGTGCGCACGCAGCCGCGCTTCGTCGAGTTGCACCGCCAGATCTGGAGTGTGCTGCGCGACGAGGTGCTCAAGGGCTACGCGCAGCAGTTGCAAAAGGCGGCCTGAGGTGAAGTCGCGCCCGCCCTCGCAGCGCCAGCCCGGCATCGCGCGGCTGCGCCCCAGCGAGCACAACGCGCGCTTCTGGCAGCTGGCGCTGCTGGCCGCGCTGCTCGCACTCTGGCACATCGCGTCGCGCGACCGGCAGGTGGCTTTTTTCCTGGGCGAGCCGGTCGAGGTCGCGGGGCGCATCTGGAGCTGGTTCATGCCGTTCGCGGTGCCGTCCAACGCAGTGTTTCCCGAAGGGTTGCCGGGCAACGCCGACATCTACAGGCACCTGGGCACCACGCTGCTGGAGACGCTGCTGGCGTTCGGCATCGGGACCCTGCTCGGGCTGACCTGCGGCCTGTGGCTGGCGCTCAGCCGCACGGCCAGCCTGATCCTCGACCCCTATCTCAAGGCCGCCAACTCGATG
>JAQGLP010000087.1 GCA_028292835.1 Variovorax sp. | reverse complement strand
CGAGCGGCGAATTCGAATTGGCCGCGCGCAGGGCCAGCGCCAGTTCGTCCATCGACAGGTTACGCGCGTTCATCAGGTCGGCCTTGGCGCGCACCCGCACCGCGAAGCGCTTCTGGCCATTGACGTTCACCTGCGCCACGCCCGGCAACGTCGAGATGCTCGGCGCGATCAGGTTTTCGGCGTAGTCGTTCAGCTCCGACAAACTCAGCGACGGTGAATTCATCGTCATGAACAGCACCGGCGCGTCGGCCGGGTTCACCTTGCGGTACGAGGGGAGCTGCGTGAGTTCGGCCGGCAACTGGCGCTGCGCCCGCAGGAGCGCGGCCTGCACGTCGACCGCCGCCGCGTCGATGTCGCGCGAACTGGCGAACTCCAGCGTGATGGAGGTCACGCCCTGCGTGTTGACCGAGCTGATGGTGGCCAGGCCCGGGATGGTGGAGAACTGCTTTTCCAGCGGCAGCGCGACCGACGAGGCCATGGTGTCGGGGCTTGCGCCGGGCAGCTGCGCCGAGACGTTGATGACCGGCGTGTTGTAGCTCGGCAGCGCGGCCACCGGGATGCTGAAGTAGGCAAAGATGCCCATCACCACCACCGCGGCCGACAGCAGCACCGTCATCGCGGGCCGACGGATGCACAGTTCGGAAATGTTCATGGACGCCCCCTTGCGCTGCGCGCGATCCGCTCCATCGGGACTGGGCCGCGGGACTGGCGCCGCGGGTTCATGCCGGCACCCGTGAGGCGGCGGCCGCGGGGGCGGCGCTGCCGGTGCGCACCTTGCCGCCCGGGCGCACGTTCTGCTTGCCCTCGACCACGACCTGCTCCCCCGGCTCGACGCCACCCACCGCGACCTGCGTGCCGAAGGTGTGCAGCGTCTGTACCTTGCGCGCCGTCGCCTGGCCCTGGGCGTTGACCACGTAGACCGTGGCGCCTTCGGCCAGCATCATGAGCGCCGCGGCCGGCACCACGGTCGCGCCGGCCAGGGTGCGCACGGTGACCCGGGTCTCGACGAACTGGCCGGGCCAGAGCGTCTGGTCGGCGTTGGCAAAGGTCGCCTTGGCGCGCACGGTGCCGATGGCGGGGTCGACCGTGTTGTCGACGAAGCCCAGCGTGCCCTTGAGCGGCTCGGCGCGCCCCGGCACCAGCGCCTCCACCGGCATGCGATCGCGCGCGGCCGCCAGCAGGGGCTGCAGCTCGGCCTCGGGAACCGGGAAGCTCACCGCGATCGGGTCGAGCTGCGTAATGGTCACGAGCGGGGTGCTGGTCTGTACCAGCGTGCCCGGGTAGATGGCCACCGCGCCGGTGCGGCCCGCGATGGGCGCGCGCAGCGTGTCGTAGCCGAGCGCCACCTGCGCCGCCTGCACCGCCGCCTGGTCGGCCGCGACGGCGGCGCGCTGCGATTCGAGTTGCGACAGGGTGGCGTCGGCCGCGCTCCTGGCGATGAAGTTCTGCGCCACCAGTTCCTGGCTGCGGCGGTACTGGCGGTCCAGGTCGGCCAGCGTCGCCTCGTCGCGCCGCTGCTGGGCGCGTGCCTTGGCGAGGTTGGCCTGGTCGGCGCGGTCGTCGAGCGTGAAGAGCAGCTGGCCGGGCTTGACGAACTGGCCTTCCTTGACATGCACCTCGCGCACGGTGTTGGTGATTTGCGGGCGCAGGTCGACGCTGTTGAGCGAGACCACGCTGCCGTTGACCCGCACGGTGACCGGCACGTCCTGGCGCTGCGCCAGGGCCAGCGTGACGAGGGTCGCGCTGGCCCTGGCGGCGTCCGGCGCGGCAGCGGCGGACGCGGCGCGCGGGCGCTCGCTGGTCCACCACCAGGCACCGACGGCGCCGGCAACGATCAGCACACCCGCCAGGGCGACAACGACATTCTTTTTCATGGGAACTGGTTCATGGGCTTGGAAGGCGCCGCGGGCCACCGTGCCGGGCTGGCGCGGTCCGAAAGCAAACCCTTCATTGGAGCAGCGCATGCGCTGCGGAGTCTGGCGTTATCGTAAAGACAAAGTAAAGCCTGCGCGCCGCCCATTGCCGGCGCGGGCGTTGCCGGCGCGCGGCTCGCAGGGACGGTTCGTTAAAATCGGGAGTTCCACAGCCTCTGGATATACCCCATGAACCGCTGCAAAAGCCCGGTCGCCCCTCCCCTTGCCCTGCCTGCCCTGGCCGCGCTGTGCGCGCTGCTGGCGGCGTCGGCCCTCGGGAGCACCAACGCCCGGGCGCAAGCCGAGACAGCGCCGCAAACGCAAAACGAGGCCGCGCTCGGCGGGCGCAACTTCCCCGTGGGCACGCTGCGCGGCAAGCTCATGGTCGTCGCCACGCCCGACATCCAGCTCGACGGCCAGGCCGACCGTCTCGCGCCCGGCGCGCGCATCCGGAGCGCCCAGCACATGCTGGTGATGCCGGCCGCGATCACCGGCCAGCCCCTCCTGGTCAACTACACGCGCGACGCCGCCGGGCTGGTGCGCGAGGTCTGGATCCTCACGCCCGAGGAAGCCCGCGCCGAGCGCGCCGGGGTCGAGCGTCCGCTGCTGAACTTCTGGCCTTTCGTCGCGAGCGCCGGTCCGCGTGATGACGGCAAGACGCCGTTCGACCAGCTGCCCCGGTACGGCCAGTAGCGGGCCCGGCCTTGCCGCGGCGCGCCACGGGCAGCGCCAGCTCCTTGCCAGATCGGGCCCTGCGCCCGCCCCGCCTGCGTCGAATGCTATCGAAAGCATGGCAAACAGGCCTTCCGGACACCTTACCCCATGAGCAAAAAAGTCTTTATCAAAACCTTCGGCTGCCAGATGAACGAGTACGACTCGGACAAGATGGTCGACGTGTTGCATGCCGCAGAAGGTTACGAGGCCACGCAGAACGTCGACGAGGCCGACCTGATCCTGTTCAACACCTGCTCGGTGCGCGAGAAGGCGCAGGAGAAGGTGTTCAGCGACCTGGGCCGCATCAAGCACCTGAAGAAAAAGGGCGTGCAGATC
>JAQGLP010000554.1 GCA_028292835.1 Variovorax sp. | reverse complement strand
TCAACGCGCTGGTCACGGGCGCGGGCGCGGATGTGATCGATGGCGGCGGCGGCGCGGATACAATCTCCGCCGGCGCCGGCGCCGACACCGTGACCTATCGCGGTGCTGAAGTGTCGGTCGACGGCGGCGCGGGCGTGGACCTGCTTGTGCTCGGCGCGAGCGGGGGGATTACGGCGATCAATCTTTCGGTCGCCGCTGGCGCCGACCAGACGAGCGGCGACGCCGTGCTCGTCGCGAATTTCGAGAGCGTCGACGCAAGCGTTCTGACCACCAGCGTCAGCGTCACCGGCTCGAGCGCGGCCAACGCGATCACCACCGGTTCGGGCGCGGATGTGATCGACGGCGGCGGCGGCGCGGATGTGATCGACGCCGGCGCGGGCGACGACGTCGTCGCCTATCGCGGCGCCGAGACCTCGATCGCGGGCGGCGCCGGCCTCAACAGCCTGGTGCTCAAGATCGCCACGACAGTCGACCTCACGCGAGCCGACCAGACTTTGGGCGATACGACAGCCGTCTCCGGCTTCCAGAATGTCGACGCCTCGGCTCTGAGTGCGGCCGTGTCGATCAAGGGCGACGCCGCCGCGAACCAATTATCCGGCGGCGCGGGCGCCGATCTGATCGACGGCAACGGCGGCGCCGACGTCGTTGCGGCGGGCGCGGGCGACGACACCGTCACGTATCGCGGTGCTGAAGCCTCGATCGACGGCGGCTCCGGCGTCAACACGCTCGTTCTCGGCGCGGCCGTGCAGGTCAATCTTGCGGCGGCGGATCAGACCGTTGGCGACGCCACGCTGACGACAGGTTTTCAGAACATCGACGCCTCGGCGCTCGGAAGCGCGCTGACGCTGACAGGATCGAGCGCCGCCAACCGCATCGTCGGCGGCTCGGGCGCCGATGTGATCGACGGCGGCGGCGGCGGCGACGTGATCCTCGCGGGCGCAGGAAACGACACCGCCACCAGCAGCGGCGTCGAGGTCTCGATCGATGGCGGGGCGGGCGTCGACACGCTAATCCTGAAATCCTCCACGACGGTCAGCGCCGTCGATTTTTCGCTCAGCGCGGGACTTGACCAGACCAGCGGCGACGCGGTCGCCATCACGGGTTTCGAGAACCTCGACGGCAGCGCGGTCACGCAGGCCCTGACGGTCACGGGATCGACGGCCGCCAATGTCATCGCGACCGGCGCCGGCGCGGACGTCGTGCACGGCGGCGGCGGCGCCGACCAGATCTCAGCGGGCGGCGGCGACGACACGGTGGATTACCTCGGCGGAGAAGCCTCGATCGACGGCGGCTCGGGCGCCAACACGCTCGTGCTAAAAGCCGCCGCGAACGTCGACCTCTCGAATGCGGCCGACCAGACGTCCGCCGATGCCGTCACGGTGACACAATTCCAGAACGTGGACGCCACCGCGCTGTCGACGGCGGTTTCGCTGAAGGGGTCGGGCGTCGCCAATATCCTGCTCGGCGGCGCAGGCGCGGATGTGATCGACGGCCAGGGCGGCGCCGACGTCATTTCCGCAGGCGCGGGCAACGATTCCGTTGTCATGCGCGGGGCCGAAGTCTCGATCGACGCCGGCGCCGGGGCCGATCTTTTGACGGTCATCGCGGCGCCGGGCCTGACCGCGATCGATTTATCGATCACGGGAACGGGCGACCAGACCCTCGGCGACGCCGCGCTCGTCTCGGGCTTCGAAAGCGTCGACGCCTCCGCGCTTGGCGCATCGCTGACCGTGACCGGATCGAGCGGCGCGAACCAGATCTTGACCGGGTCGGGCGCCGACGTCATTCACGGCGGCGGCGGCGCCGACGTGATCAACGCGGGCGCCGGCGCCGACAGCGTCGACTATTTCGCGACGGAAACCTCGATCGACGGCGGCGCCGGCGTCAACACACTCGTGCTGCGCGCCGCCGCAGGCCTCAATCTGACGTTGGCCGACCAGACCACGTCCGATACGACCCTCGTCGCCAATTTCCAGAACGTGGACGCGTCCGCGCTCGGCCCCGCACAGGCCGTCACCGTCATTGGCGACAGCGGCGTCAACACGATCACGGGCGGCGCCGGCGCCGATACGCTTGATGGCGGCGGCGGCGCCGACGTCATTGCCGCCGGGGCGGGCGCGGACAATGTCACCTTCCGTGGCGCGGAAGTCTCGATCGATGGCGGCGGAGGCGTCGACACGCTGATCGTGGCGGCGAGCGGCGGCATGACGGCGGTCAATCTCGCCGTTCCGGCCGGCGCCGACCAGACGACGGGCGACTCGGTCGCGGTAAGCAATTTCGAAAATCTCGACGCGCATGCGCTGACGACGGCGCTGACCGTCACCGGCTCGACGGCCGCCAACACGATCAGCACCGGCGCGGGCGCCGACATCATCGACGGCGGCGGCGGCGCCGACGTCATCTCGGCGGGCGCGGGCGACGACATCGTCACTTACCGCGGCGCAGAAATCTCGATCGACGGCGGCGCGGGCGTCAACACCCTCAAGCTGCAAGCGGCCGTCACCGTCGCGCTCGCCAATGTCGACCAGACCAGCGGCGACTCGACGAACGTCGCCGGTTTCCAAAACGTCGACGCGTCCGCTCTGTCGACGGCGGTGTCGATCACAGGTTCGTCCGCCGCGAACGTGCTGACGGGCGGCGCTGGCGACGACGGGATCGATGGCCTCGGCGGGGCGGATGCGATCGCGGGCGGCGCGGGCGCCGACACCATCGCCTATCGTGGATCGGAAACCACCATCGACGGCGGCAGCGGCGCCAATACGCTCGTGTTGAAGACCGCGACGACGGTCGATCTCGGCCTCGCCGACCAGACCACCGGCGACGGCGTCAACGTCACGGGTTTCGTCAACATCGACGCGAGCGCCATTTCCAGCGCCTTGTCGCTGAAAGGTTCTGGCGGCTTGAATTCGATCATCGGCGGCGTCGGCGCCGACGTGATCGACGGCGCCGGCGGCGCGGATGCGATCAGCGCCGGTGGCGGCGACGACACCGTCACCTATCACGGCGCCGAGGCCTCGATCGATGGCGGCGCGGGATCCAACACGCTCATTCTCGCCGCCGCGGGCGGCATGACGCAGATTGATTTCACGGTCGCGGCCGGCCTCGACCAGACGACCGGCGACACCGTCGCGGTCAGCAAT
>JAQGLP010000558.1 GCA_028292835.1 Variovorax sp. | reverse complement strand
GCCTGCGCTACGTGCAACCGCGCCAAGGGTGCCGGGATTCCGTCGCCACGCCAGCAGGAAAGGCTCGAACGACGACGTCTGGACTACATGGCGGCCGAGTCGTCCGTGAGGGTCGGGGAACGGCAGCCGCTCCCTGACAGGCGCCCGCCCAGGGCCCGTCACCCCTTCGCTTATTGACCCCCGTTTGGGGCCGGAGTAATTTACCAGTTGCCGTGCTTGTAACCCGTTGAGACGGGGCGAGCCCTCGTTTCTGAAGCACACCAAGGCAAACCGCGCGATGGTGCTGCGTTGCCAAGGTGCATCCGGTCTCCGCCGCTGTGGAAGCCTGCGGCATAGGCTTTTGCCCTCCAAAATGCAGGGCCCCATCGGTTGCTCAACCAATTACCCGGCGCGGGCCCCAGCGGCCGCGCCCAGTTGCCTGGGCATGCCTGCCCGGGTGAATCGGAGTACACGGTGGACAACAGCTCTTTCCAGGCCCTCCAGGAGAAAGTGTGGGGCCAGGTCATCACCAGCGATCAGGCGGACTACGACACCGCGCGGGCCGTCTTCAACGGAATGATCGACAAACACCCCGCGGCCATTCTTCGTGTCTCGCAAGTCGCCGACGTCATCGAAGGCGTGAATTTCGCGCGTGACACAGGACTGGACCTGGCGTTGCGCGGCGGCGGCCACAGCGCGCCCGGGTTCGGGACCTGCGACGGCGGCCTCGTCATCGACTTCACCGGCTGCCGGGGCGTGCGCGTGGATCCTGCCAACGCGACAGCACGGACCGAAGCCGGGGCGACATGGGCAGACTTCAACTACGCAACGTGCGCATTCGGCCTTGCCACCACGGGCGGCATCATCGGATCAACGGGTGTTGCCGGACTAACTCTCGGCGGTGGCATCGGCTACCTCGCCCGCAAATACGGGCTGTCGTGCGACAACCTTAAGTCCGCCGACGTCGTGACGGCCGACGGGAAGTTCCTCGTCGCCAGCAACACCGAAAATGAGGACCTCTTCTGGGCACTTCGCGGCGGGACCGGCAACTTCGGCGTCGTGACTTCCTTTGAGTTCAACCTGCACCCCATGGATGTTCTCTACGGCGGAGTGATCATTTACCAACTGGAGCACGCCGACGCCGTGGCGCAGCTGTACCGCGATTACATCGCCACCGCACCGGAGGACATGGGAATCTTCCTGGGCTTCCACCAGGGACCGCCGGTCCCCTTCCTGCCCGAGGAGTATCACGGGAAGCCGGTCGTGGTGCTCGTTGGCGGCTGGACAGGCGCCCACGACGAAGGAGAGCGCCAATGGCAGCCGTTCCTTGACGTCGCACCCGTCGCCGGCTCCTTCTTGGGCCCCCTCCCCTACCCGGTTCTCAACACACTTTTTGACCCTATGTATCCCAAGGGCCTGCAGGCCTATTGGAAGTCTGAGTTCCTGCCCAACCTGACCGACGACGTCGTCCGCGTCGCCGAAAAGTTCGGTCGGGCCATTCCTAGCGTCCAGACGGCCAACCACTTCTACCCAATCAACGGCGCCGTCCAACGGGTCGGGCGGGACGAGACGGCGTTCCCGTACCGCGACGTCAACTTCGCAATGGACATCGCCTGCCATTGGGAGGATCCCGCCGACAATGAGGCCAATACGAAGTGGGTGCGCGACTACTCTGCCGAGCTCCGCCCCTTCGGATCCGGGGCGGGCTACGTGAACTTCCTCGACGCCGACGACCAGTCACAGATCGAGGGCACCTATGCGGGGAACTACGCCCGCCTCGCCGAGGTCAAGGCCAAGTACGATCCCGGCAACCTCTTCCACGTCAACCAAAACGTCAAGCCCGCGGGCTGATACTCGGACAGCCCGCCGTTTCCAGGGGCCATGACCGCCTGTACCGGTTGCGGCGGAGGCGTATCTTGCAGAAACACGGCTCCTAACCAGCAGTTGCGGAGAAGCGTCCAGTGGAAACCGAATCGGCGTGAAGCTTGCTTAGGCAGACAACGTCGAACTCTCAACCACCGAGCGGACCGTTCCGTTCGGGCCGCATGAGCGCCCCATGGGCGGCCCCGTAGCTGGGGACACGGGCCCGCTCCGGGCTGATCTTCGCGCGGCGGTCTTCTCTTCTGCCCACATTCCCCAGGCCCGCACCCTGACCCGGCAGTGGCAGTGTCTGTGGGACACCCCAGCGACGTGGGCGTGTTGCTCAAACGGCTCCAGCTGCCAGGCCAGCGCCTGTCTAGATCTGCGCGCCGGATGTAAAGGTTATTGCAGTACCTGCCGCACCGGTCGCCGCCGCAATCAGGACCGCTTGTTTTCGGTTAGCGGGAACTGGCTGCCAAGGAGCCAACGCTTGTAGTGGAACTCGGTAATTAAAACGCAACCCTTTTATGAGGTTTAAAAGCTAGGTGCGATTTCGCTTTGGAGATATCCGACATAATGTTCTGATGATTCGTTTACCCAGCCCGTTTTCGCGCGTCCGCCAGGCGCTCGTCGATATCAGACTCAATGGCCTGACAACCGCGTCCAAGCCAGTCTCTCGGCAACTTGCCGGCATGGTAAGCGAAAACTTCCAGGGCGTTCT
>JAQGLP010000524.1 GCA_028292835.1 Variovorax sp. | reverse complement strand
TGGGTGCGCCAGGTCACGTGTGTGGAGCCGTTCAACTTCATGCCGCATGTTCGGCGAGCAAGCGCTGGCGCGTCATCGTCTCTTCAGACTAAGCGAGGTCAAACCCTGGCCGCTAGCATGCGTTACTGGCCAGCAAGGCGCCAAAATCACGTCAGGAAATCACATGTCCGATTCCGTTGCCACCCCTTCCCTTCCCATGCTGCTTGCCGCGCAGCAAGCCGCCTTCCGCACCGAAGGCCCGGTCAGCGCCGCCACGCGCCAGGCCCGCCTGCAGCGGGTGATCGACATGCTGGTCAAGCACTGCGATGCGCTGTGCGACGCGATGGGCGAAGACTTCGGCGGCCGCCCGGCGGTGTTCTCGATGATGAACGACGTGGCCGGCTCGCTCGGCTCGCTCAAACATGCCCGCGACCATCTGGCCGAGTGGATGCCCGACCAACCGCGCTCCAGCGTGGCGCCCTTCGACAACTTTGGCGCCACCGCCTGGGTCAGGTACCAGCCCAAGGGCGTGGTCGGCATCATCGGCACCTGGAACGCGCCGGTTTTTACCCTGCTGTCGCCGCTGGCCAGCGTATTTGCCGCCGGCAACCGGGCGGTGCTCAAGCCGTCCGAAATCGCGCCGCGCACCGCCGAGACGCTGGCGCGGGCGGTAGCCGAATTCTTCGCGCCCGAGGAACTGGCGGTGGTGACCGGCGGGCCGGACGTGGCGGCCGAATTCTCGCGCCAGCCGTGGGAACATCTGGTGTTCACCGGCTCGACCTCCGTCGGCAAGCTCATCATGAAGGCCGCCGCCGAGAACCTGGTGCCGGTCACGCTGGAGCTGGGCGGCAAGTCGCCGGTGCTGATCGGCCGGGGCGCGGACATCGGCAACGCCGCCGAGCGCATCGCCGTGGGGAAAAGCGCCAACTCGGGCCAGCTGTGCGTCTCGCCCGACGTGGTGTGGGCGCATGAATCGCAGACTGAAGCCCTGATCGAGGCATTGCAAAAGGTTTACAGCGGACTGTTCCCGACGTTTGCCGGCAATCCGGACGTGGTGCCGGTGGTGAACGAGCGGCATTTCGCCCGCGTCGAGTCGTATGTGGCCGATGCCGGCGCGCGCGGCGCGCGGGTGGCGATCGCTGGCGACCGGCCATGCGACGAGGCGGTCGCCTCGCGCCGCATGCCGCTGCGCATCGTCGTCGATCCGCCGGCCGACAGCGACATCGCCCGGCACGAAATCTTCGGACCGGCGCTGGTGCTGCGCAGCTACCGCGAACTGGCCGACGCGGTGGCCGAGGTCAATGCCGGAGAGCGGCCGCTGGCGCTCTACTACTTCGGCAACGACGCCGCCGAACAGCAGTGGGTGCTGGACCACACGCTGTCGGGCGGCGTGTCGATCAACGATGTCACCATGCATCCGGCCCTGCATGACGCGCCCTTTGGCGGCGTGGGCGCCTCGGGCATGGGGCACTACCACGGCCACGAGGGCTTTCTGGAGTTCAGCCACGCCCGCAGCGTCTACAGTGCGGGCAGCCACGACCCGCGCCGCGAATGGGGCATGCTGCCGCCCTATACCGAAAACTTCGCGCAGATGATTCGCGGCGCGATCACGCCCTAGCCGCCCTAGCCGCCCTAGCCGCCCTGGCGCCTGGCGCCTGGCGCCTGCCGGCGAGCCAGGGCCGCAAACCTCGCCGGTTGCCGCACCACCGCGAACAAAGTGCCGCAGCACCTTTGAACAGAGCGTGGCCGGTACCGGCACACCTTGTCAGGCATCGTCCGTTTGCGTGATTACACGAGCCCGCCGCGCGCCGACGATGGAAGTCTGAATCCTTTCGTTTTTCAGACCTCCGAACATGAACCTGATTCCATCCCTCTTCTCCCTGCACGGCCAGGTGGCCATCGTGACCGGCGCCGGCAAAGGCATAGGACGCGCCTGCGCGCTGGCGCTGGCGCAGGCGGGCGCCGACGTGGCGCTGGCCGCGCGCACCCAGGCCGATCTGGACGCTGTCGCGGCCGACATCCGCGCGCTGGGCCGGCGCGCCATCACCGTCGCCGGCGACGTCAGCGACGAGGCCGCGCTGGACACGCTGGTGGCGCGCACCGTGGCCGAGCTGGGCAAGATCAACATCCTGGTCAACAACGCCGGCGGCGCCGGCCCGAACAGTCCGCTGAAGATGGGCGGCGCCGAGTTCAGCGCCGTGCTGGCCTGGAATGTCACGCCCGCCTACCTGCTGATCCAGAAGACCGCCCAGGCCATGCGCGAGGCCGGCGGCGGCGCGGTGGTGAACATCTCGTCGGTGGCGGCCCGCTACGCGCAAAAGCACTTCAGCGCCTACGGTGCGGCCAAGGCGGCGCTGAACCAGATGACGCGCAACCTGGCACAGGACTTCGGCCCGGCGGTGCGCATCAACGCGATCGAGCCCGGCACCATCATGACCGACGCGCTGGCGCCGTTTCTGACGCCCGAGCGCAAGGAACGCATGGTTGCCAGCACGCCGATGGCGCGCCTGGGCCAGCCCGAGGACATTGCCGCGGCGGCGCTGTTCTTGGTGTCGCCGGCGTCCAGTTGGATCACCGGAAAGATCCTGGGCGTGGACGGCGGCGTCGAAGCACCCAACTTCTGAACCGACGCGCACGGGCGGCAGGAAGGAACAGGCCAGCACACCCGCCAGACGGTCGCCGGCCTGGGCGCCGGCACCGGATCGGCGGGCGGGCGTGGGTCTTTTATTCAGCGTCGGTCGTAGCGATGCCGACCGGACGATCGCCCACGATCGAGATGCGGTCCATCACACGACGTGCCGGGAAGTCATCGCTGACCGCATTGTGCTGGCACGCAGGACGGGTTTGTCACGGAGATGCGCTCGGCGGCAGGCCTCAGATCTCGCGCCCGACCCGGTTGCCGTCATGCATGGCGCCTTCGATGTAGCTGACGCTGGCGCAGTCGCCGATGCGCTGCACCGGCACGCCAGAGCCGGCCAGCGCGTTGGCCACGCTGTCGTCGGCTTCGGCGCCCAGCGCCAGCACCACCGAGTCGGCCGGCACGCGCTGCTCGGCGCCGTCGGCGTCCTGCCAGAGCACCGCATCGCGGGTGATCTC
Source organism: Variovorax sp. (assembly GCA_028292835.1). Lineage (GTDB taxonomy): Bacteria > Pseudomonadota > Gammaproteobacteria > Burkholderiales > Burkholderiaceae_C > Variovorax. Next base: position 237 of record JAQGLP010000524.1, on the reverse strand, counting down.
GCGCACCGTGGCCTTGAGCTTGAGCGAGCCGTGCGAGGTGACAGCATCCAGCACGCGCCAGCGCCGCACGATAGAGAGTTCGCGGCCGGCCTTGTCCGAAGGCTCCAGCACCGTGACTTGGCGGCCGCGGGCCAGCAGGAACTCGGCCAGCTCCAGCCCGACCAGCCCGCCGCCGACGATCACCACCCGCTTGCCCAGCGGCATCCACAGCTTGGACAGGCTCTGCAGCGCCTGCGT
>JAQGLP010000497.1 GCA_028292835.1 Variovorax sp. | reverse complement strand
GCGCAGATCTCGACGCCCTTGACGGCATTGATACCCATCAAGGCGAAGGCGATGTCGGCGTCGAGCTTGTCGAACAGCGGCTCGCCCAGCCCGGCCGGCACGCCCGAAGCCGTGACGCGCAGGCGTGCGCCGCACGAGTCGCCCGCCTTGCGCAGCGCGTCCATGTACGACTCCAGTACGCCGACGTCGGCCATCGGCGCGAAAAACGGGTTGCGAGGCACGTGCTCCCAGCCCTCGAACGGGAGGGCGATGTCGCCGATCTGCGTCATGCAGCCGCGAAAGACAGTGCCGTACTTCTCGGCGAGCCACTTCTTGGCGACCGCGCCGGCCGCCACCATCGGTGCCGTCAGGCGCGCCGACGAGCGGCCGCCGCCGCGCGGGTCGCGGATGCCGTACTTCTTCCAGTAGCTGAAGTCGGCATGGCCGGGACGGAACTGCTCGGCGATGTTGCCGTAGTCCTTGCTGCGCTGGTCGGTGTTGTGGATCAGCAGCGCGATCGGCGTGCCGGTGGTCCGGCCCTCGTAGACGCCCGAGAGGATCTGCACCGCGTCCGGCTCGTTGCGCTGCGTGACGTGGCGGCTGGTGCCCGGGCGGCGCCGGTCGAGGTCGCCCTGGATGTCGGCCTCACTCAGCGCCATGCCGGGCGGGCAGCCATCGATCACGCAGCCGATGGCCGGGCCGTGCGACTCACCGAAGTTGGTGACCGCGAAAAGGGTGCCGAATGTGTTGCCGCTCATGGCCGCGGATTATCCGCACAAAGCCGTGCACGGGCTGGACGACCTGCGTTGCCGGCCTTGCCCGGCCACAGAGAAATTTCCGTAAAGTTTTGCCCGGCAGGCGACCCCATGCTTGCCCGGGTCGATAATTCTCCGCTGAAAAAGTAAATCTAAATGGTTAACTTTTTCTTTCGGAGAAAAAACTTTTCATGCCCTCGCTTCAAAGTCACCCAGTAACGTCTTGTGACAGGGATACTTGCCCATCCAATGTGGAGTTCACATGACCAAGTGGAACGAACAATACCTTCAGGCCATCAAGATCCTGGCGGTCGCTCATGCGGCGGACCAGGAAGCCTACGATGCGATTGCGCTGGAAAGCAAGACCTTCTGGGTGGCGCATCCGGTCGAATGCTGGCCCAAGGTAGAGAACTATCGCGTCTGGTACGAGGCGCGCCTTGCCTTGATGCAGGCTGAGAAGACGCTGGTTGAAATCCTGCGCTGGCGCTGTGTCGCCATTCGGCTCGGCCTGCCCATGCACTCCATCACTGCCGGGCAGGCGGACTTGGTGGCCCCTCCCTACATGGAACAGCGCATCGACACGGTGGTCGAGGAGATCGGGTTGACCCACTTCATGCCCATGGACTCCACCGACCACGTCCTCCTGCCCAAGCCGGACCGCCCTTCGCTGCACTGAGCCTTGCAACCGGCCTCCAGCGCCCGTCGACGGGCGCTGGTCATTGTCCGGGGTGGACGAGGCGGGTTCGACAGGCGTAAAAACATCCGTGCGGTAGCTTGTCGGGCACGGACCCGACAACCGGCACTGTGGAATAACCCGATGAATTTTCAGAGATAACTGAAAATTCAGAAAAGTGTCACACTGTCCGTCATGAACACCTCGCTGGAAATTCCTCCGCTCAGCCGCCAGTTTGTCGCGCACTTCGGCGAGATGGGCAGCAAGTGGGGCATCAACCGCACGGTCGGGCAGATCTATGCGCTGATCTTTCTCTCGCAGCGCGCGCTCAACGCCGACGAGATGGCCGAGATGCTGCAGTTCTCGCGCTCCAACGTGAGCATGGGCCTGAAGGAGCTTCAGGCCTGGCGGCTGGTGCGGCTGCGCCACCTGCCGGGCGACCGCCGCGAGTACTTCGAGGCGCCGTCCGATGTCTGGGAAATCTTTCGCGTGCTGGCCGAGGAGCGGCGCCGCCGCGAGATCGAGCCGACGCTGTCGATGCTGCGCAACGCGCTGCTCGAATCGCCCGCGAGCGACGCCGAGCGCCACGCCCAGGAGCGCATGCGCGACATGCACGCGCTGATCGACCGTCTCATGACCTGGTTCGACGACGTGCAGCGCCTCTCGCCGGAGACGGCGCTGCAGCTCATGGGCATGGGCGCCAAGGTGAGCAAGTTCCTCGAATTCAAGGACCGCATCACGGGCAGGTCGTCCAGCGCGACAGCATCGCCCACCCCGCCACCCTCCACCATCGACACGCAGAAAAGCTGAGCACCATGGAACTCGACACCCTCGTCCTGTCGCGCATGCAGTTCGCGGCCAACATGAGCTTCCACATCCTTTTCCCGACCATCAACATCGCGCTGGGCTGGATGCTGGTGTTCTTTCGGGTGCGCACGATCCGCGCGCACGGCACGCCCGCCGCGCAGCACTGGGAGGCGGCCTACTACTTCTGGACCAAGGTGTTCGCGCTCACCTTCGCGCTCGGCGTGGTCTCGGGCATCACCATGAGCTTCCAGTTCGGCACCAACTGGCCGGGCTACATGGAGCGCGCGGGCAACATCGCCGGCCCGCTGCTCGGCTACGAGGTGCTGACGGCGTTCTTCCTGGAGGCCACGTTCCTCGGCATCATGCTGTTCGGGCGCGACCGCGTGTCCGAGCGCACCCATCTGATCGCCAGCCTGATGGTCGCGGGCGGCACCACGCTGTCGGCCTTCTGGATTCTGGCGCTCAACTCCTGGATGCAGACGCCCACCGGCTACGAGATCGTCGAGGGCCGGTTCCACGTGCTGAGCTGGTGGGACGTGATCTTCAACCCGTCGTTCCCGTACCGGCTGGCGCACAAGCTGCTGGCGTCGACGCTCACCGTGTCCTTCCTGATCGCCGGCCTGAGCGCCTGGCAGCTGCTGCGCAACACCGCCAACGCGGGCACGCGCAAGGCGCTGCGCACGGGCGTGATCGTGGCGGCCATCGCCATCCCGGTGCAGATCTTCATGGGCGACCAGCACGGGCTCAATACGCTCGAGCACCAGCCGGCCAAGATCGCCGCCATCGAGGGCCTGTGGCACACCGAGAAAGGCGCCTCGCTCACGCTGTTCGGCATCCCGAACGAAAAGGAAGGCCGCACCGACTACGCCCTCCGCATCCCCAAGGGCGCGAGCCTGATCCTGGCCCACGACGCCGACGCCGAACTCAAGGGACTCGACCAGTTCGCCGACGCGCACCCGCCGGTCGCGCCCGTGTTCTGGAGCTTTCGCGTGATGGTCGGCATGGGCATGCTGATGCTGGCGGTGTCGTGGTGGGCCGCGTGGACGCTGCTGCGGCGCAGGCGGCAGGCCGGCCCCGAGGCCAGCGAGCCGCGTGCGCTGCTCTGGACGTTGGCGGCCATGACCTTCTCGGGCTGGTTCGCGACGCTGGCCGGCTGGTACGTGACCGAGATCGGCCGCCAGCCCTTCATCATCTACGGCCTGGTGCGCACCGCCCAGGTCGTGGCCGACCACCCCGCCCCGCTGGTGGCGGGCACGCTGATCGCCTGGATGCTGCTCTACGTGGTGCTGCTGGGCTCGTACGTGACCGTGCTCAAGTACATGGCCGAGCATCCCGCCCAGCCCACGCCCGAGGGTCCGCTCAAGGTAACGACCCGCGCCACCCCGCGGGCGCAGGGAGCCTGACATGCCCGCCGCACTCACCTGGGCCACCGCACTGCCGCTCGTGTTCATGGCCGTGATGGGCCTGTCGCTGATGATCTACGTCGTGCTCGACGGCTACGATCTGGGCGTGGGTCTCCTGCTGCCCTTCGCCGCCGACGCCGAGAAGGACGTGATGGTGTCGAGCATCGGCCCGTTCTGGGACGCCAACGAAACCTGGCTGGTGCTGGGCATCGGCGTGCTGCTGGTCGCCTTCCCGTTCGCGCACGGCGTGGTGCTGAGCGCGCTCTACCTGCCGGTGACGGTGATGCTGGTCGGGCTCACGCTGCGCGGCGTGTCCTTCGACTTCCGCGTGAAGGCGCGCGACGAGCACAAGAAGGCCTGGAACCGGGCCTTCTTCACCGGCTCGCTGATGGCTGCCATGGCGCAGGGCTGGATGCTCGGCAGCTACCTCACCGCCTTCAGCTACAGCGGCGTGTCGCTGGCCTTCAGCCTGGGCATTGCGCTCACGCTGCCGACCGCCTACGCCATGCTCGGCGCCGCCTGGCTCATCATGAAGACCGGCGACGAATTGCGGCTGAAGGCGGTCGGCTGGGCGCGCGCCGTGCTGTGGCCGATGGGCGTCGCGCTGGTCGGCATCTCGGTGGCCACGCCGATCGTGAGCCCCAACGTGTTCGACAAGTGGTTCGCGCTGCCGCAACTGCTCGGGCTGCTGCCGATCCCGCTTGCCTGCGGCGCGGCGTTCTTCGCCATCCTGCACGTCATCTCCAAGCCGAAGGTGGTGGCGGCGGGCTACGGCTGGATCGTGTTCGCCAGCACGGTGCTGATCTTCCTGATGGCGTTCCTGGGGCTGGCCTACAGCATCTACCCCTACGTGGTGCTCGACCGTCTCACGGTGTGGCAGGCGGCGAGTTCGACCGAGGCACTGGTGGTGATCGGCATCGGCGTGGCGATCACCCTGCCCGCCATCCTGGGCTACACCTTCTTCATGTACCGCGTGTTCTGGGGCCGGGCCGAAACGCTCAGCTACGGGGCGTCGATGCGCACCGCTCCGGCCGAAGGCGGGACTTGAGGCCACGCCTCGCACGCCGAGGACGTTCCAGGCTCAACCCACGCGGGCTTCGTGCGTTCCGCCCTACAGCACGTTGCCGACTGCGCCGCACACCAGCAGGCCGCCGAAGAGCACGAGCACCGCGCGCCATGACTGCGACTGCATCTCGACCCAGCGATGCAGCAGGCCTGCCGCGCCAAGCGACAGCGCCAGGGCCACCGCCAGCCCCGCCGCGTCGATCCAGGGCCCGGCCGGCATCAGCTGGCTGACCGCGGCGTTCACGAGCAGCAGCACGGGGAAATGGATCAGAAAGAGCGAATACGAAATTCGCCCCAGCCGCGCCAGCGTCGCCCCGCCGATGGCCGGCACGCGCTCGAGCCAGCCGAGCCGCTGCAGCAGCGCGAGCGACAGCGCCGTGACCAGTGCGATTGCGATGCGGCTGCGCCATGCAAGCGCGAGCGTGGCGGCCCCGACCAGCGACAGCAGCAGC
>JAQGLP010000467.1 GCA_028292835.1 Variovorax sp. | reverse complement strand
AATCCGTTCTTCGCGCCCAAGGCCGACGTCGGCGATCTGGAGGCTTACATGGACGCGCTGCGCAAGGCCGGCGATTCTTGCGGCGCGCGCATTCGCGTGACGGCCTCGCGCGTGCCGGTCGGGCTGGGCGAACCGCTGTTCGACAAGCTCGACGCCGACATCGCCTTCGCCATGATGGGTATCAATGCCGTCCAGGGCGTCGAGATCGGCGCGGGTTTTGCCAGCGTCGCGCAGCGCGGCACCACGCACGGCGACTCGATCGCGCCGCAGGGCTTCCTCAACAACAACGCGGGTGGCGTGCTGGGCGGCATCAGCACCGGGCAGGACCTGGAGGTGAGCATCGCCATCAAGCCGACCAGCTCGATCATCAGTCCACGGCAGTCGGTCGACATCCACAACCAGCCGGTCGAGGTGGTCACCAAGGGCCGGCACGATCCGTGCGTCGGCATCCGTGCCACACCCATCGCGGAGGCCATGCTGGCGCTCGTGGTGATGGAGCATGCGCTGCGTCAGCGCGCTCAGTGCGGCGACGTGGCGGCCGGCGCTGGCGCGGCGCTGTCCGACTCGCCCGCCCTGCAATCTTCCTTCCTCTAGGAACCCAGCCATGCACTACACCCGTCTTGGCCGCACCGGCCTCACAGTCTCGCGCATCGCGCTGGGCATGATGACCTACGGCACGCCGCGCTGGCGGCCGTGGGTGATGGAGGAGGCGCCGGCGCGCGAGGTGGTCCGGCACGCGGTGGAACTGGGCATCAACTTCTTCGACACCGCCGACATGTACTCGGCGGGCGAATCCGAGGTGCTGACGGGCAAGTTCGTGCGCGAGTTCTGCCGGCGCGAGGAGGCGGTGATCGCCACCAAGGTGTACTACCCGGTCTCGCTCGACTTCAAGGGCGGCAACAGTGCGGCGGCCAAGCCCGAGCGCGTGCCCAACGCCGACGGCCTCTCGCGCAAGCGCCTGTTCCACGCGGTCGATGCTTCGCTGAAAAGGCTGGGCACCGACTACATCGACCTCTGGCAGATCCACCGACTCGACCATGAAACGCCGATCGAGGAAACGATGGAGGCGCTCAACGACATCGTCAGGAGCGGCAAGGTGCGCTACATCGGCGCTTCCAGCATGTTCGCCTGGCAGTTCGCCAAGGCGCAGCAGGTCGCCAAGGAAAACGGCTGGACGCGCTTCGTTTCGATGCAAAACCACTACAACCTGGCTTACCGCGAGGAGGAGCGCGAGATGATCCCGCTGTGCCGCGACCAAGGCGTGGGCCTGATCCCCTGGAGCCCGCTGGCGCGCGGCTTCCTGGCCGGCAACCGCAAGCAGGGCGACAAGACCCGCGGCGAGACCAGCCGGGCGCAGACCGACGACATCGCGCAGAAGTACTACTACGGGGAGAGCGACTTCGCGGTGGTCGAGGCGCTCGCGCAGCTGGCCGCCGAGAAGAGCCTCTCCAACGCCACGCTGGCCTATGCGTGGCTGCTGCACAAGGGCATCACGGGACCGATCGTCGGCGCCAGCAAGACCTGGCAGCTCGACCAGGCGGTGGCCGCGCTCGACGTCGCGCTCTCGCCCGACGAGATCGCACAGCTGGAAGCGCCTTACCGGCCGCATCCTGTCCTGGGGCACGTCTAGCCCGGAAAGTGTTTGCGGCCCTCGTGCTACGGGTCTGGAGTGCTATCAAAAATATAGCAATCCGATTTACCGGGCAACTCCGCGCGCCGTGGCATGTCGGCGCCGCGGCGCGAGCAGGTGATGGCGGCGGCCTGCGTCGCAAAACGCAGCAGCGTTTCGAGCGCCGGAGCATCGAACGCTTCGAGCGCCTGCGGGGTGAGCGCATCATGCTCGTCGAGCCAGGTCAGTAGCGCCGCCTGGAAGGTGTCGCCGGCCCCGACCGTGTCGACGACCGGCGTGACGGGCGAGGGTGCATCGGCCTGCGCGGCGCGTGTCCAGGCGCTCGCGCCGTGGCGACCGCGCGTCACCACGACCAGCGCCGCGCCCTGGCCCAGCCAGCGTGTCGCCACCTGCGCGGGCGTCTCGGCCGGATAGAGCAGGCCGAGATCCTCGTCGCTGACCTTCGCCAGGTGCGCCAGGGAAACCATGTGCTCGACCACCGCGCGCCAGTGGCCCAGGTCCGGATTGACGTTGAGCCGCACGTTCGGGTCGTAGGCGATCAGGCGATTCACGCGCTCGCGCGCCGCCAGCGCGCGCAGTGCGCTGCCCACCGGCTCGACCGCCAGCGCGTACGAGCCGAACTGCAGCACCCGGATGGCGGGCGGCAGCGCGGGCAGCGTGTCGTGCGTGAGCTGCCGGTCGGCGGCGCCGTCGCCGTGGAAGGCATAGCGCGGGACGCCATTGGCATCGACGCTGACCACGCCGAGCGTCGTGGGCGCGTCGCTGCGCAGCACAAGCGAGGTGTCCACGCCCTCGGCGCGCAGCGACGCCAGCAGCCGCTCGCCCAGCGCGTCGGTCGACAGCCCCCCAAGGAAAGCCACCGACCGCCCGAGCCGCGCCAGCCCCTGCGCCACGTTGAGCGGCGAGCCGCCGATGCGCGCGTCGAGCGCCATTCCGGTGGGCGTGGCTTCGCCCATGTAGACATCCATCAGCGCTTCGCCACAGACCACGAACATACTGCTCCTCGGAAGAGATCCAAAACATTGAAGACATTCCCCGGCCCGCTGCCGCGCCGCGCACTTCAGCGCGGCGCCAGCCAGCCCTTGTAGTCCTTGACGTTGGCGCGCGTGATGAGGGTCGAGGGCAGCAGCGTCATCTGCTGTGCGGGCTTCTTGCCGTTGAGCACGTCCTGACCGATCTCCACCGCCCGCTGCGCGATCATGTAGGGATCCTGGCTGGCCGAGGCCTGCACCTGGGTGTCTGTCTTCAGCGCTCCCTCGATGTCGGGCGCGCCGTCCACCGAGGCGATGACGATGTTCTTGCGGTTGAGCTGCCGCGCCGCCAGATCGACCCCGATGGCCTGGGGGTCGTTGATCGCGAACACCGCGTCGATCTTCGGGAAGCGCGTCAGGTGGTTCTGCATCACGTTCAGGCCGCCCTCGCGCGAGCCCTTGGCGTCCTGATCGTCCGACAGGATCTTGATGTCGGGATTTTTCTTGAACACGCTTTTGCAGCCGTTCACGCGGTCGACCACGGCCGAGACCTGCGGGCCGTTCTGGATGATCACGTTGCCCTTGCCATTGAGCTTCTCGACGATGAACTGGCAGGCAATCTCGCCGGCCTGCACGTTGTTGGTCTGCACCGTCGCGTCGGCGCCGTTGGCCGCCACGTCGACGCCCACCACCGCGATCCCGGCCTTCTTGGCCTTGTTGACCGCGGGCTCGATCGCCTTGGCGTCGACCGCGTTGACCAGGATCAGGTCGGCCCCCGAGGCGATGAAGCCATCGATCTGCGAGAACTGCTTGTTGAGGTCGTAGTCGGCCGACAGCGCCGTGACCTTGGCCGCCGGGTTGAGCTGCTTGACCTTGGCCTCGGCGCCCTTGGCGAGCGAGACGAAGAAGGGGTTGCCGAGCGAGCCGAGCGTGATGCCGACGTTCTTGATCTGCTTGGTCTGGGCTTGCGCGGCCGGCGTGGCGAGCGCGGCGGCAATGGCGGCGAGGGCAAAGAGTCGTTGGGTGCGCATGATGAAGTCTCCTGATAGTGGTTGGAACACGGTGAACGAGAGAAAAGATGAAGCAGAAGGGGTGGGCAAGCCTGGGGGTGTGCCTACCTACGTCCTTGCCGAGTCCTTGCGGCGGTAGCGGTCGAGCGCCACGGCGCCGATGATCACGAGGCCCTTGACGATGTACTGCCAGATGTCGGAGACACCCATCAGAATCAGGCCGTTGGTCAGCACCGCGATGATCAGCGCGCCGATCAGCGTGCCCAGAATCGAGCCGGTGCCGCCCACGAAGCTGGTGCCGCAGAGGATCACCGCCGCGATCGCGTCGAGCTCGTACGAAGAGCCGAGCTGCAGGCCGTTGGCCGCGTAGAGCCGGGCCGAGGCCATCACGCCGCCCAGCCCCGAGAGCAGCCCGGAGGCACAGTAGACGAACAGCAGCACCGCCCAGACCTTGATGCCCGCCAAGCGCGCGGCCTCGGGGTTGCCGCCGACCGAGTAGATGTTGAGGCCCAGCACCGTGCGCCGCAGGATGAACCACGACAGAGCCACCACCGCGAACGCGATGATGACAAGCCACGGCACGCCCAGCACCTCGCCATTGCCGATGAAGGCAAAAGGCAGTTGCGGGTTGAACACCGTCGTGTCGTTGCCCAGCAGCCGCGCCACACCACGCACCGCCGTCAGCGACCCCAGGGTGACGATGAAGGGCGGCAACTTGACGAAGGCGATCAGCACGCCGTTGATCAGCCCGAACAGCAGCCCGCAGCCCAGGCCGCCCGCGATGCCGAGCATGCCGAGGCCGGGGATGTTCGACGCCAGCATGGCCGCCACCGCCGACGCCGCCAGGATGGAGCCGACCGACAGGTCGATGCCTGCGGTAAGGATCACGAAGGTCATGCCCGCGGCCAGCACGATATTGATCGAGGCCTGCTGCGTCATGATCGAGAGGTTCTGCAAGCTGAAGAAATTCTCGCTCGCGAAACTGAAGCCGATGCACAGCAGGATCAGCACCGGCAGCATGCCGAGCGCGCGCAGGATTTCCTTGCTGCGGGCGCTCGTCTGGCTGGTGGCGGGGAGGGCCGAGGCGCCCGCAGAGCCGCCTGTGGTGGCGGTCGCGGTGGCGAGGGGGTTGACCGGGTCGTTCATGATGTCTCCTTCTTTGGGTAGGCCGTGCGTGGCCTCAATGCAGGGTGACCGGCTGGACGCTGATCGCCGTGCTGGCGCCGGTGGCCAGCGCGACGATGTTTTCCTGGGTGATCGGCACATCGCTCGTGCCGCCGACTTCGCCGACCAGCCGACCCTCGCGCATCACGATCACCCGGTCGCAGATGCCCACCACCTCGGCCAGTTCGCTCGAGATCACGAGCACGGCGAGGCCGCGGCGCGCCAGCTCGTCGATCAGGCGGTAGATCTCGCTCTTGGCGCCGATGTCGACGCCGCGGGTGGGCTCGTCGAGAATCAGCACGCGC
>JAQGLP010000466.1 GCA_028292835.1 Variovorax sp. | reverse complement strand
TGCTGCGTCTGCTGGCCGCGGGCGACGCCAGCGGCTTTGTGCCCGCCGCCCCGGCATCGAGGCTCGCCGCGCGCATCGCCTACGTCGTCACGCTCGACAGCGACACCGGGCTGCCGCCCGGCAGCCTGCGCGAACTCGTCTCCGTGGCGGCGCACCCGCTCAACGTACCGCAGGTCGACGCTGCCACGGGCCGCGTGGTGGCCGGATTTGGCATCCTGCAGCCGCGCATCCTGACGCCTTTTCCGGAACGCGGCGAGCGCTCGCCGTTCCACTGGATGTTCGCCGGCCAGTGTGGCATCGACCCCTACAGCAGCGGCGCCTCGGACATGTACCAGGACGTGTTCGGCAGCGGCTCGTTCACGGGCAAGGGGTTGCTGCATGTGCGCGCCGTGCACGCGGTGCTCGACCGCCGCCTGCCCGACGGCGCCGTGCTGAGCCACGACCTGCTCGAAGGCACGATGGCGCGCTGCGCCCTGGTGAGCGACGTCGCCCTGCTCGAGGACCACCCGCACCATGCCGGCGTCGCCGCCTCCCGCGTGCACCGCTGGACGCGGGGCGACTGGCAACTGCTGCCCTTGATGCTGCGGCCCGGCCGCTACGGCATCGATGCGCTGGGCTGGTGGAAGATGCTCGACAACCTGCGTCGCGCCCTGGTGGTGCCGGGCTGCGCGGCCCTGCTGGCCTGGACGCTGTTCAGCGACGCCCTGCCGATCGGCTGGGCGCTCGCCGCGGTCGCGGCGGCGCTCGCGCTCGGGCCCTTGCTCGGCGCCCTGGCCGGGCTGGTGCCGACGCGCCGCTCCATCGAACTGCGGCATTTTTTCGACGTCGGCGCGACCGAGCTGCTGCGCGCCGTGGCCGGCGCCGCCTGGCACTTCACGCAGCTGTTCGCGCAGACGCGGCGGCTGCTCGACGCCACCGTGCGCGCTGTGTGGCGCGTTGTCGTCAGCCGGCGCGGACTGCTGGAATGGACCACTGCGGCACAGGCCCAGGCGCAAGCCCGCTACGACCTCGCGTCCTTCGTGCGGGCCGACGCGGCGGTGGTGCTGGCGTGCCTGGTGCTGGGCGTCGGCGCGCTGTGGAGCCCGCATCCCTGGATCGGCCCATGGATGTTCGCGCTGTGGGCGCTGGCGCCGGCGACGGCGTGGTGGAGCAGCCGGTCGCCGGCGGCCGAGGCGTCCGATGCCGCGGCCGGGCTCGGCCCCGTGCAGCGTGAATACCTCGAAACGCTGGCGCGCGACACCTGGCGCTTTTTCGAGCATTGCGTGGCGGCCAACGACAACCACCTGCCGCCCGACAACCTGCAGCTCGAACCCGAGCCCACCCTGGCGCACCGCACCTCGCCGACCAACATCGGCATGTACCTGCTGGCCACCTGCTGCGCGCGCGAGTTCGGCTGGCTCGCGACCGACGCCCTCATCACCCGACTCGAAGCCACGCTCGACACCGTCGAGCGGCTCGACAAGCACCAGGGCCACCTCTACAACTGGTACGACACGCAATCGCTGCGCCCGCTGCTCCCGGCTTATGTCTCGAGCGTCGACAGCGGCAACCTGGCGGGCCACCTGATCGCGGTGGGCCAGGCCTGCCTCGCATTCCGCAGCGGCAACGCCGACAACGCCGCGCTGGAGCGCATCGCCTCGCGCTGCGATGCGCTGTGCGCGGCGATGGACTTCAGCGGCCTGTACGACCGCAAGCGCCACCTGTTCCATATCGGCCTCCGGGTCGACGACCGGGCGCTGGATGCGAGCTACTACGACCTGCTGGCCTCCGAGTCGCGCCTGCTGAGTTTTCTGGCGATCGCCAAGGGTGACGTGCCACGGCGGCACTGGAACGCGCTCGGGCGACCGTTTTTCCCGGTCGGAGTCACGTCGGGGCTGAAGTCGTGGTCGGGCTCGATGTTCGAGTACCTAATGCCCACGCTGGTCATGGCCGAGCCCGACGACGGCCTGCTGCAGGTGGCCAACCTGGCCGCGGTCCGCGAGCAGCAGGCGTTCGGGACGGCCCAGCAGCTGCCCTGGGGCGTCTCGGAATCCGCCTATCTCGCGCAGGACCACTCGCTGGCCTACCAGTACTCGCCCTTTGGCGTGCCGCGCCTGGCGCTGCGCCGGACACCGCCGATCGACCGGGTGGTGGCGCCGTATGCGAGCGTCATGGCCGCCATGCTGCTGCCGGCCGAGGCCGAACTCAACCTGCGCCGGCTCGAATCGCTGGGTGCGCGCGGCGAGTTCGGCTTTTTCGACGCGGTCGACTTCACTGTCTCGCGTCAGGCCGAAGGGCAGGCGTTCAGCGTGGTGCGCAATTTCATGGCGCACCACCAGGGCATGGCGCTGGTGGCGCTGTGCAATGCGCTGCGCCACGGGGCGCCGCGGCGCTGGCTGGGCGCCTCGCCGCTGATCGCGGCGCACGAGGCCCTGCTGCACGAGCGCACGCCGCGCCAGATCATCGGCAGCGCCGACCCGCGCACGCTCCCCGAACCGCAGGGCGGCGACGCCGCGCCGGTGTTCCAGCCGCGCAGGGTCGATCCGATGGCTCCCGGCCTGCAGCCCACGCACCTGCTGTCCAACGGCCGCTACACCGTGGCGCTGCGCGCCAACGGCGCCGGCGTGAGCCGTTGGCGCTCGTCGAATGTCAGCCGCTGGCGCGACGACCCGCTGCGCGACGGCTACGGCACCTTCTTCTACGTGCGCGAAGCCGGGCGGCGCGAACTCGTCTCGCTCACGGCATTGCCCGCGCCCGGCGCACAGTGGCGCTACCGCGCCCGCTTCCTGGCCGACCAAGTGCAGTTCGATGCAAGCTCGCCCGAGCTGCAGACGCGCACCACGGTGCTGATCAGCCCGGAGGACGATGCCGAGCTGCGCACCGTGGCGCTGCATAACACCAGCGGCGCGGCGCGCGAGTTCGAGCTGATCTCGTACTTCGAGGCGGTGCTGTCGCATCCGAAGGCCGACGAATCGCACCCGGCCTTCGCCAACCTGTTCGTCGAGACCCGCTGGGACCCGGTCCTGCGCGCGCTGCTGATCGCACGTCGCCCGCGCCTGCACGGCGACGCCACCATGGCGGTCGCGCACTTTGTGGCCAATGCCGATGCGGCGATCCTGTCGGTCGACTGCATGACCGACCGACGCGCCTTCCTGGGACGCAACGGCAGCCTCGCAGCACCGGCGCTCGAGCCGCAGCCGCTGGACGCCGCGGGCGCGCCGATCAACGGCCTCGACCCGATCGCCTGTCTGCGCGTGCGCCTGCGCATCGAGGCCGGCGCCACGGCACGCCTCAGCTTCATCACCGCGGCCGCCGAAAACACCGCGGCGCTGATGCCGCACATCGACACCTACCTGCAACCGATGCATGTCGAACGCGCGGCGCGCATGGCGGCCACGCTGGCGCAGGTGCGGCTGCGCGATCTCAGCATCGACCCGGCGCAGAACCTCGCGCTGCAGGACCTGACCACGCTGCTGACCTACACCACGCCGCGCGTCATGCGCGACCGGGGAACGATCGACCTGCGGCAGATCTGGCGCTTCGGCATCTCCGGCGACAAGCCGATCCTGCTGGTGCACATCCACTCCGCCCCCGGCATGGGCCTGGTCAACACGCTGCTGCGCGCGCAGCCGTGGTGGGGCTTCGGCGGGGTGGCCTGCGACCTGGTGGTGCTCAACAGCGAGCCCAACTCCTACCTGATGCCGCTGCAGCGCGACATCCAGACGCTGCGCGACCGCGTGGCACAGCAGACGCAGAACAGCTTCCCGCACAACGACACGGCGGGCTTCTTCCTGCTGCGCGAGCAGGAAGTCTCGGCGTCGGAGAAGGCCGCGCTGTCGGTGCTCGCGCGCGCCGTGCTGACGGCCGACGGCCGCCCGCTCGAAGTCCAGATGGGGGCGCTCAAGGAAGCGGCGGCACGCCCCGCTCCGGCAGCCACCCCGGGCGCCCCGCCCACACCCGCGACGCCGGTACGCCTCGGCCTGCCGGCAAGAGCCGGCGCCCCTGCCACACGGCGCACGCCGGCCGGGGAGTTCGATCCGGCGAGCGGCGAGTTCCGCTTCGAGGTCGGAGGGGATTGCGGGACGCCGCGCCCGTGGATCAATGTGATCGCCAACCCGTCCTTCGGCTTCCAGGTGTCCGAATCGGGCGCCGGCTACACCTGGGCCGGCAACAGCCGCATGCACCAGCTCACGCCCTGGTCGAACGACCCGGTGCGCGATCCGGCCTTCGAGCATTGGCTCCTGCAGGACGCGGTGTCGGGCGAGATGCTGCCGCTGACGCCCGCCGGCGCCGCAGGCGCGCTCCGGCACCGGGTGAGCCACGGCCAGGGCTACACGGTGTTCGAGTCCGTACAGCACGGGCTGATGCTGGAAACCATCTTCTTCGCCGACCGAGACGACAGCGTGAAGGTGGTCCATGTCTCGCTGCGCAACACCGGCCGCGTCCCGCGCCGGCTGCGCGCGCTGGCCATGGTCGAGTGGCAGATGGGCGCCGCGCGCGGCGAGCGGCGCACCGTGCACGGCTGGAAGCCCGACCAGCTGCCGGCCGTGTTCGGCGAGCAGCGCGAGTCGAGCGGCGGTTTCGGGGCGAGCACCGCCTTCGTCATGCTGGCGGGCCTGCAGGACGCCACCGACTGGACCTGCGACCGCAGCGAATTCTTCGGCAGCCGTGGCGAGATCGAAGTACCGGACGCGCTGGCGCGGCGCGCCGGCGGCGGACTCGATGCCTGCGCCGCCATCGGCGGCGAACTCGTGCTGGCGCCCGGCCAGGACGCCTCCTTCAGCTTCGTGCTGGGCCATGCGGCCAGTCCGCAGGCGGCGCTGCAACTGGCGCAGCGCTGGCAGACGCGGGATGCGATGGCGGCGCTCGCGCAGGTGCGCGGCTTCTGGGACGAACTGCTGGGACGGCTGCGCGTGCGCACGCCCGACGCGCTGTTCGACGTGCTGGTCAACCGCTGGCTGCCCTACCAGACGCTGGTGTGCCGCCTGTGGGCGAAGGCCGGCTTCTACCAGGCCGGCGGCGCCTTCGGGTTCCGCGACCAGCTGCAGGATGCGATGGCCTTCGCGCTGACCGATCCGGCACGGCTGCGCGAGCAGATCGTGCTGAACGCCTCGCGGCAGTTCCCCGAGGGCGACGTGCAGCACTGGTGGCACATGCCCGGCGGCGCGGGCGTGCGCACGCACTTCTCCGACGACCTGCTGTGGCTGCCCTATGCCTGCGCGCATTACGTCGAGGTGACGCGGGACACCGGCGTGCTCGATGCGACGGCGCCCTTCCTGGAAGGCCCGCCGATTCCGCAAGGCGCCGAGGACGCCTATTACGCGCCCCGGATCGACAGCCGGACGGCCAGCGTGTTCGAGCATTGCGCCCGCGCCATCGACAGGAGCCTGGCGGTCGGGGCGCATGGCCTCCCGCTCATGGGGACCGGCGACTGGAACGACGGCATGAACCGTGTCGGCCACGAAGGGCACGGCGAATCGGTGTGGCTCGGCTGGTTCCTGTGCAGCGTGGTCGAGCGCTTTGCGCCGATCGCCGAAGCCCGGGGCGAACGGGCGCGCGCCGCCGGCTGGCGCGAGGCGCGCCGCGGCTGGATCGCGGCGCTGCACGACGCCGGCTGGGACGGCCAGTGGTTTCGCCGCGCTTTCTTCGACGACGGCACTCCGCTGGGCTCGGCGAGCAACGCCGAGTGCCGCATCGACCTGATCGCACAGGCCTGGTCGGTGCTGTCGGGCGCGTCCAGTGCGCGCTACACCGAGCCGGCCATGGCCGCCGTCAAGGCGCACCTGAGCGACGAGCGCGCCGGCCTGCTGCACCTGCTGGCGCCGCCGCTGCAGGCATCGGCTCCCAGCCCCGGCTACATCCAGGCCTACCCGCCCGGGGTCCGCGAAAACGGCGGGCAGTACTCGCACGGCGCGGTCTGGGGCCTGATGGCGCAGGCCCTGAGCGGCGACCACGAGGCCGCCTGGCGCAGCTTCGAGGGCCTGAGCCCGGCGTACCGCTCGGCCCATCCGGAGCGCGGTCCCGTCTACGAACTCGAGCCCTACGTGATGACTGGCGACACCTACAGCGCGGCGCCCTATGCCGGGCGCGGCGGCTGGAGCTGGTACACCGGCTCGGCCGCCTGGCTGCACCGCGCGGCGGTCGAGACGCTGCTGGGCCTGGAGGTGCGCGGCGACCGGCTGCGCGTCACGCCGCGGTTGCCGGCGCACTGGCCAGCCTTCGAGATCGCGCTGGACCTGGACGGGCGGCGGCTGACCCTGCGGTGGCGCCGCGACGGCGAGACCGCCGCCGAACACGAAGGCGCGTCAGACGTTGCGACAACGCACTGGCTTGCGCCGGGCGAATGGGTGAATTGGCACATGCTGCCCGGCGCGGCCGTGCTGGGCATCACGGCCGCGACAGCGTGACGGCGTGGCGGCGCGTCAGTCCCCCAGCAGCTCGCCGATCGGCTGCAGGTCCTCGACGCGGTCGCAGATGGCCTTGACGACCATCATGATCGGGATGCCGAGCAGCAATCCCCACACGCCCCACAGCCAGCCCCAGGCCAGCACGCCGATGAACACCACCAGCGGGCTCATGCGGCTGGCGCGGCTGGTCAGCCAGGGCGTCAGCAGGTTGCCGACCAGCGCATGGATCAGCAGCGAGGCACCGCCCACCAGCAGTGCCTTGTCGATCTCGCCGAACTGCAGGAACGCCACCAGCGCCGAGGTGGCCATGACGACGATCGAGCCGAGGTAGGGCACCATGTTCAGCACGCCCGCCGCGATGCCCCAGACCACCGCGTTGTCGAGCCCGAGCGCCCACAGCGCGAGCCCGGTCAGGATGCCGACCACCACGCTGGTCACCAGCTGCACCAGGAGATAGCGCTGGATCTGGTTGGTGACCTCGTCGAGCACCTGCACCGTGATCTTCTTCTTGCTCAGGCTGGGCCCGGTGATCTTGACCATCTTGCGCCGGAAGGTGTCGCCCGAGCCCAGCGCGAAGAAGGTCAGGAACAGCACCACCGTGAGCTGGCCGGCGGCGCTGAGCAGCCCGATCGTGCCGCTCCAGAGGTAGTCGCGCACATTGAACGGCGGGCGCTCGATCAGCACCCGCGTCACGCCCGGGCGGTTGGCAGGACGCGGCGCGGTCTCGGCCGCCTTCTCGAGCTGCGCGGCGGCGTTCTGCACGCTTTCGATGGTGGTGGGCCCGGCCGCCGGGCGTTTGATCGAGCGCTGGAACTTCTGCGCCGCCAGCGGCAGCGAATTGGCGAGCGACACGGCGTTGTCCCCGAACGAGTAGACCGCGCCGCCCACGGCACCGCTGAGCCCGAGCAGGACAACGGCCGCGCCGATCCAGCGGGGCACGCGGCAGCGCACCAGGCCATCGACCAGCGGCGTCAGCGCGTAGGTGAGCAGCAGGCTGACCATCAGCGGAATGAACACCGCCGCCGCCCAGCGCAGGGTGAACAGCACGGCCAGCGTGGCGATCAGGGCGAGCGAGACGCTGCGCACGTCGACCGGCATGTGCAGCAGGAGCGGATCGCGTCGGGGGCGGGGCGCGACCAGGTCGGCCAGGGTGGAGGCGGGTGGCGGACTCTCGGCCTTCGCCGGCTTGGACACCGCGGTGGGAGCGGCTGGGGCCGCTGTCTCGGGTTGCACCCTGGCGGGGGCAGGCTGGATCGTTTCGGTCATCGTTTTGTCTCTCATCGTGGTAGGAATTCCAAGGGCCGGCGCAACGCCTCACGCACCGCGGCGGGCGACGGCGCGACACCGCCGCCACCGGCTCCGCGACGCCGGCCAGCCGGACGGCCCAGCCTTCGCTTTCTTCGCCCTCGTCGTATTTCTCGAGCGCGCGGATGGTGGCGCGCGCCACCAGCGTTGCGATGCACCCGCACGAGGCGGGCCGGATAGCGCTCCTCGAACTCGCTCAGCGCGCCGGCGCAGACATGGCTGTGCCGGGCGGTACGTACCGTCGGGTATTCCGGTTCCGACTTGAGGCAGAGCATCTCCGCGAGCGGCACCCGCTTGGTGCGCCTCCGCTCCTGGATCAGGAGGGCCTCCGGCAGCCGGGGCACCGGCAGCGCGCGCCGACTTGATCAGGCAATCGACCGCCTCGAGTTCGAAGGCAATCACCGCATGGCTCGCCAGCGCCGTCACGACCACCACGGCCGGCGAGTGCGCCCGGTGGCGCAGCGCGCGCGCCGCCCAGACCCTCTTCGCCCTGAACATGTCCCGGCATGTGGATGTCGAGCAGCAGCACGTCGAGGCGCTGGCGTGCCGGCAGGGCATGCGCCTCGCCCGCATGGGCCGCCTCCCCGGCCACGACGGTGCCGGCCGCGGAGGGGCCGATAAAATAGGACGGCTGCGCGTACTGAACATGGGTGAACGACCCATTATTGCCTTCCACGGCCTCTCCATGACCCAAAACCAACTCGACAAAAAATCCGAAGCCTGGTCGGCGCTTTTCTCCGAACCGATGAGCGACCTGGTCAAGCGCTACACCGCCAGCGTGTTCTTCGACAAGCGTCTGTGGCAGGCCGATATCGAGGGTTCGCTGGCGCATGCCGGCATGCTCGCGGCGCAGGGCATCCTGGGTGACAGCGATCACGCCGACATCGTGCGGGGCATGGCGCAGATCCGCGCCGAGATCGAGGCCGGCCGCTTCGACTGGAAGCTCGACCTGGAGGACGTGCACCTCAACATCGAGGCCCGCCTGACGCAACTGGTGGGCGACGCCGGCAAGCGCCTGCACACCGGGCGCAGCCGCAACGACCAGGTGGCGACCGACGTGCGCCTCTGGCTGCGCGGCGAGATCGACCTGGTCGGCGGGCTGCTGGCCGACCTGCAGCGGGCGCTGCTCGACCTCGCCGAGAAGAACGTCGAGGTGATCCTGCCCGGCTTCACGCACCTGCAGGTGGCGCAGCCGGTGAGCTTCGGCCACCACATGCTGGCCTACGTCGAGATGTTCAGCCGGGACGCCGAGCGCATGCTGGACGTGCGCCGCCGCGTCAACCGCCTGCCGCTGGGCGCCGCCGCGCTGGCCGGCACCAGCTACCCGCTCGACCGCGAGAGGGTCGCGCGGACGCTGGGCATGGTGGACGACGAGGGCCGCGCCGCGGTCTGCCAGAACAGCCTGGACGCCGTGAGCGACCGCGACTTCGCCATCGAGTTCACGGCGGCCGCCACGCTCGCCATGGTGCACATCAGCCGCTTGAGCGAGGAGCTGATCCTGTGGATGAGCCAGAGCTTCGGCTTCATCGACATCGCCGACCGCTTCTGCACCGGCTCATCGATCATGCCGCAGAAGAAAAACCCCGACGTGCCCGAACTCGCGCGCGGCAAGACGGGCCGCGTGGTCGGCCAACTGATGGGCCTGATCACGCTGATGAAGGGCCAGCCGCTGGCCTACAACAAGGACAACCAGGAAGACAAGGAGCCGCTGTTCGACACGGTCGACACCTTGAAGGACACGCTGCGCATCTTCGCCGAGATGGTGGGCGGCATCACCGTCAAGCCCGAGGCGATGGAGCGCGCCGCGCTGCGCGGCTACGCCACCGCGACCGACCTGGCCGACTACCTCGTGAAGAAGGGCCTGCCGTTCCGGGACGCGCACGAGACGGTGGCGCACGCCGTCAAGGCCGCGATCTCGCACCAGGTCGACTTGTCCGAGTTGCCGCTGTCGGTACTGCAGTCGTTCAACCCCGGCATCGGCAAGGATGTCTACGAGGTGCTGAGCCTGCGCGGCTCGCTCAATGCGCGCAACGTGCTGGGCGGCACCGCGCCGGCACAGGTGCGCGCGCAGGTGGCGCGGCACCGCGCCCGGCTGGTCCGGTCCTGACATACCAATCAAATCAGGTTATGGCGCCCGTCCTGCGGGCGTTCTTTGCTATCAAAATGATATCGAATCGCAGGCATCCACCCGCGTCGCCGGCCAGTCCGTCCTGAATCCGGCGGTGCGGCACGGCCGTATTCATTGCATGTCGCTTCATGCTCCACAATCCGCTGATGACTTCTCCCAGCCCCG
The DNA here is from genome assembly GCA_028292835.1 of Variovorax sp. Taxonomy (GTDB): domain Bacteria; phylum Pseudomonadota; class Gammaproteobacteria; order Burkholderiales; family Burkholderiaceae_C; genus Variovorax. The sequence goes on along the minus strand of JAQGLP010000466.1, from coordinate 1,016 downwards.
ATGCCGAGCTGATGGCGCTGATCGACCGTGTCGTTCTGCGCGACGAAGTGGCACTGCGCCTGCTGTACGACCGCACCTCTCCCAAGCTGTTCGGCCTCGCGATGCGCGTGGTGCGCCAGCGCGAATGGGCGGAGGACGTGCTGCAGGAGGCGTTCCTGACGGTCTGGCGCGTGGCGGGCGACTACCGCGCCTCGCTCAGCCCGCCAATGGCCTGGCTGACCCTGATCGTGCGCAGCCGCTCGCTCGACCTGCTGCGCCGTCGCACCGCCGACCGGGCGCATCTCACGCAGGAGTTCGACGAGACCCTGGCCGAGACCTTCGAATCGGACGCCAACCCAATGGACATGGCCGACGCCAGCTAGCAGGCCTGGGCGCTGCACCAGTGCCTGAGCCAGCTCGAGGGCCGGCAGCGCGAGGCGCTGAGCCTGGCCTACCTGCGCGAACTCAGCCACAGCGAACTGGCCGCGCAGCTCAGGCTGCCGCTCGGCACGGTCAAGACCTGGATCCGGCGCGGCCTCGACAAGCTGCGCGTGTGCATGGGCCGCTTTGCGTGAAGGACACGCCATGAACCTCGCCGCCCATCCCCACCTGCTGGAACTGCTGGCCGCCGGCCACGCCCTGGGCACCTTGCGCGGTGGCGCACGCCGCCGCTTCGAGACGATGGCGCGCGAACAGCCGGCCGTGCGCGCTGCCGCGCTGACCTGGCGCGGCCGGCTGTCCGGCATGGCCGAGCTGCAGGCGCCGGTCACGCCCGACCCCGCCGTGTGGTTGCGCATCCGCAATCTGATCGATGCCGAGCAGATGCAGGAGGCCGTGCGCTCGCAACGCACGGCTCCGGCGCGGCCCGCTGCGGCGCCGAGCGGCTGGCTGCGCAGCCTGTGGCTGTGGCGCAGCGCCAGCGTGGCGGGTGCGCTCGCCACCGTGCTGGCGGTCGTGGTCGGGGTTGACCTCAAGCGGCAGCTCGACCGGGCGCCGGCCGTGCAGTACGTGGCCGTGCTGGCCGACGACAAGTCGGC
>JAQGLP010000402.1 GCA_028292835.1 Variovorax sp. | reverse complement strand
GAAGCGGTGTGGGCGGTGGCCGGCGCGCTGGCGCTGGTGGCCGCGCGGCTGCTGCCCTGGCAGGACGCGCTGCGGGCGGTCGGCAAGGGGGCCGACGTCTACCTGTTCCTCGCCGGGATGATGCTGCTCTCGGAGCTGGCGCGGCGCGAGGGCCTGTTCGACTTCCTGGCGGCACGCGCGGTACGCCATGCGCGCGGCTCGCCGGTGCGGCTCTTCGCGCTGGTCTACGCCATCGGCATCGGGGTGACGGTGTTCATGTCGAACGACGCCACCGCCGTCGTGCTGACGCCGGCGGTCTGTGCGGCCGCCCGGAAGGCCGGCGCCCGGCCCCTGCCCTACCTGCTGGCCTGTGCCTTCATCGCCAACGCGGCGAGTTTCGTGCTGCCGGTGTCCAACCCGGCCAACCTGGTGATCTTTGGCGCGCACATGCCGCCGCTCGCGACTTGGCTGGCGCAGTTCGCGCTGGCTTCGCTGGGCTCGATCGCGATGACCTACGCGGTGCTGCGCTGGCGCCTCGGCGACGCGCTGGCCGGACGCATCGCCCACGCGATCGAGCAGCCCGTGCTGTCGCCCTCGGGCCGGCGGGCCGGCTGGGGCTTGGCGGGGGTGGCATCGGTGCTGGTGGCGGCCTCGGCCGCCGGGCTGCCGCTGGGCCTGGCCACGCTCGCTGCGAGCGCCGTGGTGGCCGCCATCACCGTGAGCGGCAAGCGCGAGCCGCCCTGGCCGCTGCTCAAGGGCATTTCGTGGAGCGTGCTGGCACTGGTGGCGGGCCTGTTCGTGCTGGTGGAGGGACTGGCGCGCACCGGTCTGGCGACCCTGGCGAGCGATGCGCTGCGCGAGGCCTCGGCAGCCGCTCCCGGCCGTGCCGCCTGGGGCGCCGGCGCGCTGGTCGCGGTGCTGTGCAACGCGGTCAACAACCTGCCGGCCGGGCTGATGGCCGGCTCGGTGATGGCGGGCGCCGACGCCGGGGCGCTGATGCGCGGCGCGGTGGCCATCGGCATCGACCTGGGGCCCAACCTGTCGGTCACCGGCTCGCTGGCCACGCTGCTGTGGCTGGTCGCCATACGACGCGAAGGCGAAAACGTGACGGGCTGGCAGTTCCTGCGGGTCGGCGCGCTCGCCATGCCGCTGGCGCTGGTGGCGGCGCTGGGCGGCCTGCAACTCCAGCACCTGCTATCGTTTCCATAGCTGACAGGGCCCACCGCACAAGCGCCGACGGCACTTTTGACAGGCACGCCGCAAGGCCCCGCGCTTTGGCACCTCGGGCCCTACCAGTCTTCCGAGCCGCGTCCCCCCTTGAAGGGCCCGACCACCTCGGGCGTGATCCAGCCGCCATAGAAACCGCCCGGCTGCGGCTGGACGTGCACGCCGTCGACCCGGCAGTCCAGCAGCCGCGGATAGAACGCCATGTGGTCGCGCAGCGCCTCGTAGCCGGGCAACGGGCGCGGATACTCCCAGGCCGCCGCTTCGAGCCGCCGGCCCTCCACCGTCACCGACCAGTAGCGCACCTCGCCCTTCCATTCGCAGACCGAGACCCTGTCGCAGGGCGCCAGCAACTCCATGCGCACGTCCTGCCGCGGCAGGTAGAAGTTCGGCGCGCTGGCGGTTTCGAGCAGGCGCAGGGCGCGGCGCGTGCGCGCGATCTCGGTGGCGCCGAGGCTCACGCTGAGGTCGCGTGTGTCTGGCTCCAGGCGCGGCGGCCGCGGATAGTCCCACACCGACTCCTGACCCGGTTGCGGCACGACGGCAAACGGCGGACGCTCATCCCCCACGTAACGCCAGAACGCGCGCAAACGCGCGATGCGTTCCGAAGGAAGGTCCATGGCATTTCCTTTCGGAAATTTGCGAGATGGTTATCGTAAGCCCATCACCCCTATTTAATGCTTACAGCCGGCCCGCCTCAAACGCTGTAGGCAATAACCGTCAATGTTTGTAAGAGGCTTTGATCCGCCGGGCGGCGCCGTGTCGTCTAAGCTGGAGTTTTGCCCGAAACGCCTCGATGACCGAAACCTTCCCCCCCAGCGCCGACGACGGCGACAACGACACAGCCCCCATCCAGGAGCCGCGCCTGTGGCGTGACGGGCCCTGGACCGCCCGCGTCATCAAGAACGAGGACGACGACGGCTGGGCCGTGGCGATGACGCGCCAAGGCGAGTCCGAGCCGGCGCTGGTCGGCCCCTGGACCATGGGACGCGACAAGAAGAACCCCAAGCCGCTTGACGCCCCGGCCTTTCACACGCTGGTCAAGACCGCCTCCGAGGTGCTGCGCCGCCACGAGCAGCAGTTGCACGCGCGACTCAACAAGAGCGTGAGCGTCGGGGCCGGTTCGGAGCGCGTTCGCGTCTCGCTGCGCATCGTGCCCGACGACGACGATCCCTACGCGATCCTGCAGGCGCACGACGAGTTCGGCGCCCAGCTCGGCGAGGCGCGCGTGGCGCCCGGCTTCAGGCTCGATGCCGACAGCGCCGCAGCCTGGATCGAAGGCGGCTTCCAGAAGCCGCGCTGAGCCCCCACGTCTCCGGCGCGACCGCGCTCAACAGCGTCCCTTCTTGGCCTGGCCGGGCGGGCAGTGGCCGCCGTGACCCCGGTCATGGTCCTCGTCACGCTCAGGGTCGTTGTCGTACCGCTCGGGCTCGCGATGCTTCGCCTTTCTGGCGCGCCGCCAGTCCCCTTCGAGCCAGCGCCAGCCGCCCTCGGCCCGCACCCAGCGCCCGGGGGCATATTCGCGGTCCGGCCGCGCCGTCTCCCGGTAGCCGGGGCTCCAGGCATAGCCGCGATCGTTCCAGCGCCAGTGGCCGGGCACCCAGACTTGGCCCGGTTGCGCCATCGGCACGCGCTCGTAGCGCGGGGCCGGCGGCGCGACCTCGACGAGGCCGGGCAACTGGATGTTGACGGACACCTGCGCGGCGGCCGGCACGGCGGCGGCGGCCAGCGTGGCCGCCAGCAAGAAAACGGGAACTCGCATGGGGAAAACTCCTGTGGCGTGAAAGGGGGCCGCAGCCCGTCGGGCCCGGCGATCTCATCCGCAGGATAGGCCATGCCCTTGGCGTCGTCGTTCGTGGCGCTCCGCGCCGCGGACGAAAGCCCCGCGCGGCGACCCCTCAAATCACGCCGGCCGAGCGCAGCGCGGCGATCCGGCTCGCCTCGACGCCCAGCGCCGCCAGCACCTCGTCGGTGTGCTGTCCGAGGGACGGCGGGGCGTGTCGCAGCACCGGCGGCGTGGCCGCAAGGCGCAGCGGGCTCGCGACCCCGACGATGCGCGCGATGCCGTCGCCGGCGTCGCGCGCGAGCGGCACGGCCAGACCGCGCGCCTTCACCTGGGCATCGTCGAAGGCCTGGGCGATGTCGTTGATCGGCCCGCAGGGCACCGCCTTGTCTTCCAGCAGCGCGACCCACTCGGCGGTGGTGCGGGTGCGCGTCACCGCCTCCATCTGCGCCACCAGCGCCTCGCGGTGCCGCACGCGCGAGCTGTTGGTCGCGAAGCGCTCGTCCCCCACCCAGCCGGCATGCCCGGCCGCCTCGCAAAAGCGCGCGAACTGGCCGTTGTTGCCGATGGCCAGCAGCATCGAGCCGTCCTTCGTGTAGAAATCCTGGTACGGCGCCAGGCTCGGGTGGCTGTTGCCCTGCCTTTGCGGCGCGACGCCGGTGTTGAGGAAGGCGCTGGCCTGGTTGGCCAGGATCGCCATGCCGACGTCGAGCAGCGCCATGTCGATGTGCTGGCCGCAGCCGGTGCGCTGGCGCACCTGCAGGGCGGCCAGGATCGCCGTCGAGGCATAGACCCCCGTGAAGATGTCGGTCAGCGCCACGCCCACGCGCAGCGGCCCGCCGCCGGGCGCGTCGTCCGGGCGGCCGGTGATGCTCATCATGCCGGTCATGGCCTGGATCATCAGGTCGTAGCCGGCGCGCTCGGCGTACGGGCCGTCGTGCCCGAAGCCGGTGATGCTGCAGTAGACGAGGCGCGGGTCGGCCGCGCGCAAGCTCTCGTGGTCGAGACCGTACTGCCTGAGGCCGCCGGTCTTGAAGTTCTCCACCACGATGTCGCTCTGCGCCGCCATCTGCTTCAGGAGCGCCTGCCCTTCGGTCGTCGCCATGTCGATGGTGACCGAGCGCTTGTTGCGATTGCAGGCGGTGAAGTAGGTCGCCTGGTCGGTGTCGTTGCCGTCCGCGTCCTTCAGGAAGGGCGGACCCCAGCCGCGCGTGTCGTCGCCCACGCCGGGCCGCTCGACCTTGATGACGTCCGCACCCAGGTCCGCCAGGATCTGCGTGCACCATGGCCCCGCGAGCACACGCGAGAGGTCGAGCACCTTGATGCCGTCGAGGGCAGCGTGCGCCATCGGGTCAGTTCGCGAAGGCGGCAATGCCCGTTTGGGCGCGGCCGAGGATCAGCGCGTGGATGTCGTGCGTGCCCTCGTAGGTGTTGACCACCTCCAGGTTGACCAGATGCCGCGCCACGCCGAACTCGTCCGAGATGCCGTTGCCGCCCATCATGTCGCGCGCCAGGCGGGCGATGTCGAGCGCCTTGCCGCAGGAGTTGCGCTTCAGGAGCGACGTGACCTCGACCGAGGCCGTGCCCTCGTCCTTCATGCGGCCCAGGCGGAGACACCCCTGCAGGCCCAGCGTGATCTCGGTCTGCATGTCCGCCAGCTTCTTCTGGACCAGCTGGTTGGCCGCGAGCGGGCGGCCGAACTGCTTCCTGTCGAGCACGTACTGGCGCGCGCGGTGCCAGCAGTCTTCCGCCGCGCCCAGCGCGCCCCACGAGATGCCGTAGCGCGCCGAGTTGAGGCAGGTGAACGGACCCTTCAGGCCCTGCACCTCGGGGAATGCGTTTTCCTCGGGGCAGAACACGCCGTCCATCACGATCTCGCCGGTGATGCTGGCGCGCAGGCCGACCTTGCCGTGGATCTCGGGGGCGCTCAGGCCCTTGGCGCCCTTCTCCAGCACGAAGCCGCGGATCGGTCCGACCGCGCCGGCCTCGCTCACCTCCTTGGCCCACACCACGAACACGTCTGCGATCGGGCTGTTGCTGATCCACATCTTGGCGCCGCTGAGCGAGTAGCCGCCCGGCACCTTCTTCGCGCGCGTCACCATGCTGCCCGGATCGGAGCCGTGGTCGGGCTCGGTCAGGCCGAAGCAGCCGATCCACTCGCCGGTGGCGAGCTTGGGCAGGTACTTCTGCTTTTGCGCCTCGGTGCCGAATTCGTTGATCGGCACCATGACGAGCGAGCTCTGCACGCTGGCCATCGAGCGGTAGCCGGAATCGACCCGCTCGACCTCGCGCGCGATCAGGCCGTAGCAGACGTAGTTGAGGCCCGGGCCGCCGTACTGCTCGGGGATGGTGGGCCCGAGCAGGCCGAGCGCGCCCATCTCGCGAAAGATCGCCGGGTCGGTCTCGCCCGAGCGGAAGCCCTGCAGCACGCGCGGGAGCAGCCGCTCCTGGCAGTAGGCGTTGGCCGCGTCGCGCACCATGCGCTCCTCGTCGGTGAGCTGCTGGTCGAGCAGCAGCGGATCGTCCCAGTGGAAATGCGCTTTGGCCATGGAGGTCTCCGGATACGTTGGCGGAAGGAGGAAAAAACGAATGGAATCGATCGTAGCGACGCATTCGGTCCGGCGCAAACGAGTATTTCGAATCCAGGTATGCGGATGAGGAACGTCTCGGAGCGGACTGTCCTCTTCGCTCTCCCATCAATGGCTTTCCAGTCATACACTGCGGGCATACATGCGCCGCAAAATCCCGCCCCTGCAAGCCCTGGTGTGCTTCGACGCCGCGGCGCGCCATGAAAGCTACACGCGCGCGGCGCAGGAACTGGCGCTGACGCAGAGCGCGGTGTCGCGCCAGATCGCCGCGCTCGAAGCCTTTCTGGGGGTGGCGCTGTTTCGCCGCACCCGCCACGGCGTGGCGCTCACCGCCGGGGGCGCCGTCTACGCCCGCCAGGTCACGAAGCGGCTGGAGGCGATGGAACGCGACACGCTCGACGTCATGGCCCACCCGGGCGAAGGCGGCTCGCTGGCGCTGGCGGCGGTGCCCACCTTCGCCACGCGCTGGCTCATCCCGCGGCTGCCCGATTTCGCGCGCCTGCGGCCCGACGTGGCCGTGCACATCGAAACGCGCACCCGGCCCTTCCTCTTCGCCGACACGGAGTTCGACGCCGCGCTGTACGCCGGCACGCCGTCCCAGGTGGCCAACTGGGCCGGCACCCGCGCGGTGCTGCTGCTGCGCGAGGACGTGGTCCCGGTGTGCAGCCCCAGGCTCCTGCCGCACGGCCGGGCGGTGGCCGCGGCGGCGATCGCGCGCCTGCCGCTGCTGCAGCAGAGCACCCGCCCCGACGGCTGGCGCCAGTGGTTCGATGCGCAGCAGGTGGAGGCGCCGCAGGCACGCGGTGGGCCGCGCTACGAGCTGTTCTCGATGCTGGCCTGCGCGGCCGCGCACGGCCTGGGCGTCGCGCTGATGCCGCCGATGCTGGTGGCCGACGAGCTGGCGCGCGGCGAGCTGGTGGTCGCCTGCGCGCGGCCGCT
>JAQGLP010000398.1 GCA_028292835.1 Variovorax sp. | reverse complement strand
CCAGCGCCATGGCGAGCGCGCCGCGCACCGGCCGCAGCCGCCCCGAGAGCGACAGCTCGCCCGCGAACTCGTGGCCGGCCAGGCGCGCCGCGTCGATCTGCCCGCTGGCCGCCAGGATGCCGAGCGCGATCGGCAGGTCGAAGCGCCCGAATCCTTGGGCAGGTCGGCCGGGGCCAGGTTGACGGTGATGCGCTTGTTGTTGGGGAATTCGAGCCCGGCGTTCTGGATCGCCGAGCGCACCCGCTCGCGCGCCTCCTTGACTTCGACATCGGCCAGCCCGACCAGCGTGAAGCTCGGCAGGCCGTTGGCCAGATGCACCTCGACGGTGACACTGGCCGCGTCCAGGCCCAGCAAGGCGCGACTTTGCACCAAAGACAGACTCATCGAAGCGTTTCCTCCCCATAGTGGTGCGCCATTGTCGGGCCCCAGGGCGGCCCCGGCGGCCGGGCAGTCGGGGCCGGCGTTGCCGGATGACCCTGTTCCCGTCTTGGGCAACCCCGCCAAGCGTGCCAAGACTGGTCCGAAACGTCTTGGCACGTTCCCTGCTAAAGCTGTCTATCCCTACCGAACTGGAGAGCCCTGATCATGCATTGCAAGACCGCTTCCGCCCTGGCCATCGCCTTCCTGGCGGGCCTGCCACTGCTGGCCAGTGCCCAGCTCACCGGCAATGTATCGCTGACCACCAACTACAAGTTCCGCGGCCAGGACCAGGACGTGATCGGCAGCCGCGGGGAGCCGAAGACGAGCGCCTTCAAGCCCGCCATCCAGGGTGGCTTCGATTACGCCTTCGGCGAGACCGGCTGGTACGTCGGCAACTGGAACTCCAGCGTCAACTGGCAGCCCGGCAACAGCATCGAGAGCGATCTCTACGGCGGCTATAAATTCAAGGCCGGCGTGTTCGACCTCGATGTGGGCGTGCTGACCTTTGTCTACCCCGGCAACAGCGCCGGCAACACCACCGAACTCTACGGGGCCGGGTCGTACAGCGACCCGGTCATCGGCGCCTTCACGCTCAAGTACTCGCACACCGTCTCCAGCGACTACTTCGGCTACGCGGGCAGCGCCGCGGGCTCGGGCCTCAAGGGCCGCAATTCCGGCTACCTGAACCTGGCCTACACCAAGGAGATCGTGCCCAAGGTCACGCTGAAGGCCGCGCTCGGCTACACGCACCTGAGCGGCGACATCCGCAGCCGGGGCTTCCCCAGCTTCGTCGACTACAACGTGGGCGCCGCCTACGACCTGGGCAGCGGCCTCTCGCTCGCCGGCGCGGTGCAGGGCGCCACGCGCCAGGCAGCCTATGCCACCGTCTACGGCCTCTTCGGCGAGCGCTCGTTCTCGCCCAACAAGGCGCGCCTCGTCGTCACGCTCACCAAGACGCTCTGAGCACCCCAACCCGGCACGCGGCACGGGCCCGGCCGGCTCCTCTTTGTTTTCATCCGCAGGAGAGCACCACCATGAAGCTGGTCACCGCCATCATCAAACCCTTCAAGCTCGACGAGGTGCGCGAGACCCTCTCGACGCTTGGCGTGCAGGGCATCACCGTCACCGAAGTCAAGGGTTTCGGGCGCCAGAAAGGCCACACCGAGCTGTACCGCGGCGCCGAGTACGTCGTGGACTTCCTGCCCAAGGTCAAGCTCGAAGCGGCGGTGCCGGACGAGCTGGTCGAGCAGGTGATCGACGCCATCGAGGGCGCGGCGCGCACCGGAAAGATCGGCGACGGCAAGATTTTCGTATTCGACCTCGAACAGGTGGTGCGCATCCGCACCGGCGAAACCGGCCGCGAGGCACTCTGACGACGCCAGCGCCGTTCGTCCCGCATTCAAGAACAAAACCATGAAAAAACTGCTCGTTTCCCTCGCCTTCGGCCTCGCTGCGATGACCGCCGCCCTGTCCGTGCCGGCCCAGACCTCGCCCGCCGCCACGACGCCAGCGGCCACCGCGCCGGCTCCCGAGGCGGCGACGCCTGCCGTCCCGCCACCGGCCGCCGCTGCGACCCCTTCTGCTGCCGCTGCCGCCGTGGCGACCCCTGCCGCCGCCGCGCCGGCCGCCCCGTCCTTCAACAAGGGCGACACCGCCTGGATGATGCTCTCGACGCTGCTCGTCATCATGATGACCATCCCCGGCCTGGCCCTCTTCTACGGCGGCCTGGTGCGCAGCAAGAACATGCTGTCGGTGCTGATGCAGGTCATGGTCACCTTCTCGATGATCGTGGTGCTGTGGATGATCTATGGCTACAGCCTGGCGTTCACCGAGGGCAATGCCTTCATCGGCGGCTTCGACCGGCTCTTCATGAAGGGCATCTTCGATCCGGCCACCGGCGTCTTCGCCCCGGGCGCGACGTTCAGCAAGGGCGTCTACATTCCCGAGCTGCTGTTCGCGGCCTTCCAGGCCACCTTCGCGGGCATCACCTGCTGCCTGATCGTCGGCGCCTTCGCCGAGCGCGCCAAGTTCTCCGCCATTCTGCTGTTCATGGTGCTGTGGTTCACCTTCAGCTACACGCCGATCGCGCACATGGTCTGGTTCTGGATGGGGCCGGACGCCTACACGGCCTCGGGCGTGGTCGACGCGCAGAACGCCAAGGCCGGCCTGATCTGGCAATGG
>JAQGLP010000357.1 GCA_028292835.1 Variovorax sp. | reverse complement strand
TGTCCAATGCCGTGCTGGGCCAGCCCGACATCGGCATCTTCGGCCTGCGCGACAACGTCGATGCCTGCCGGCACATCGCCCGCAGCGTGCAGATCCCGGTGATGGCCGATGCCGACACCGGCTACGGCAACGCGGTCACCGTCTACCACGTGGTGCAGTACTTCGAGGAAGCCGGCGTGGTGGGCATCAACATGGAAGACCAGCTGATGCCCAAGCGCTGCGGCCACATGCGCGGCAAGGAGCTGGTGGAGACGCGCGAAATGACGATGAAGATCGAGGCGGCGCTGCGAGCGCGGCGCGACACCGATTTCGTGATCAACGCGCGCACCGATGCCATCGCGGTGGAAGGCATCGAGGGCACGCAGGCACGTATCCGCGAATACGCGGCCGCCGGCGCCGACATGATCTACGCCGATGCGATCCGCAACGAGGACGACATTGCCCGCGTGGTCGAGGCCGCCGGCGACACGCCCGTGAACATCAACATGGGCTTCGGCATCCGCAACCGGCCCACCACGCCACTGATCCCGCTCAGGCGGCTGAAGGAGCTGGGCGTGGCCCGGGTGAGCATGCCGCGCCTGCTGACGGCATCGGCCATCGCCGGCATGCAGCAGGCGCTGGCCGTGCTGCGTGACTGCATCAACACCGGCGAAAGCGCCGACCGGCCCGACCTGCTGGTGGACATGGAGACCATCGCCGGACTGATGAACTACGACCGCCTGGCCGCGCTGGAGAACGAGCTGCTCACCGGCGAATCGCTGGCGCGCAAGTACCGCGACGGCGAGCGCAACTACATCGTTGGCTCCGGCGAACGGCAATCGGGGAGCTGAGATGACGACGGAAACAAGACGAGCCCGCCTGCGCCGCCTGGTCGAGGCCCGCAACGCCCTGCTGGTTCCGGGCGCCTTCAACGCGCTGTCGGCCCGCGTGGTGGCCGACATGGGTTTCGAGGCGGTCTACTTGTCCGGTGCCGGCCTGACCAACATGCAGTACGGCTTGCCCGACCTGGCGTTCATCGGCCTGCAGGACGTGGCCCAGGCCACGGCCCACATCCGGGGCGCGATGGACCTTCCGCTCATCGTCGACGCCGACACCGGCTTCGGCAACGCGCTCAACGTGCGGCACACGGTGCGCACCCTGGAGCGCGCCGGCGCCAATGCGATCCAGCTCGAGGACCAGGTCAGCCCGAAGAAATGCGGGCACTTCGAGGGCAAGGCGGTGGTGCCCCGGGACGAGATGGTGGGCAAGGTCAAGGCGGCGGTCGATGCGCGCGCGCATGCCGACTTCCTGGTGATCGCGCGCACCGACGCCGCCGCGGTCGAGGGCATCGATGCGGCGATCGACCGCGCCCGGGCCTACGCGCAGGCGGGGGCCGACCTCACCTTCGTCGAAGCGCCCGAGTCGATCGACGCGCTGCGCCGCATCCCGCGCGAGATCGCCTGCCCGCAGGTGGTCAACGTGGTGATCGGCGGCAAGACGCCCACGCTGGAGGCCACTGAATTCGGCGCCATGGGCTTCGGACTGGTGCTGTATGCCAACGCCGCGCTGCAGGGCGCCGTGCGCGGCATGACGCTGGCGCTGCAGGGCCTGCGCGACAGCGGCCGGCTCGACGAGGCGAGCGGGCTGGTCGCGACTTTCGCCGAGCGCCAGGCGCTGGTGCGCAAGGACGAGTTCGATGCACTCGACCGGCGCTACGCCTGAGGCTGCCACGCGGGCGGTCACCGCGATCGACAGCCACGCCCATGTGTTCCGGCGCGGCCTGCCGCTGGCGCCGGTGCGGCGCCATGCGCCCGACTACGACGCGCTGCTGGCCGACTACCTGGCGCTGCTCGACGCCCATGCGGTGTCGCACGCGGTGCTGGTGCAGCCCAGCTTTCTCGGGGTCGACAACAGCTTCCTGCTCGACGCGCTGCGCGCCTGTCCGGAGCGCCTTCGCGGCGTCGCGATGGTCGCGCCGACGGCGGGCGAAGGCGAGCTGGCGTCGCTGGCCGAAGCGGGCGTCTGCGGCATCCGGCTCAACCTGGTGGGGCTTCCGGTTCCCGACTTCACGCGCGCCGAGTGGCAGGGCCTGTGGGCCCGCGTGCGGGCGCTCGACTGGCATGTGGAATTGCACTGCGAAGCGCGCGACCTGGCGCGCGCCGGGCAGCCGATCCTCGATGCCGGCTGCAAGCTGGTGGTGGACCATTTCGGGCGGCCCGGGACGATGGACGGTGCCGGCGACGCGGGTTTCGACTGGCTGCTGCGCAGCGCGGACAGCCAGCGCGTCTGGGTCAAGCTGGCGGCCGCGTACCGCAGTTGGTCGGACCAGCGCGGTGCCGCGGCCCGCGGTGCGGCGCAGGCGCTGTTGCGGGCGCTGGGGCCCGAGCGCCTCGTGTGGGGCAGCGACTGGCCCAACACACAGCACCGGCAGGTCGCGGACTATGCGTCGACGCACGCGGCGCTGGCCGAGTGGGTGCCGGACGCCGCTGCGCGCCGGCGCATCCTGGTCGACACGCCGTCGCGGCTGTTCCAGTTCGTTTGAACTTTCAGGAAGCGGGGCGCCGACACGAGCGCCCGAAGGAGACATCGATGTTCCATGACGTCCTTTCCCCGCGCCTTGCGCGCGCCACCGTCCGCGCCGCCGCCGGCACGGTGCTGCTGCTGGCGGCCATGGCCGCGCAGGCGCAGGCCTGGCCGGCCAGGCCCGTGCGGCTGGTCGTGACGTATCCGCCGGGCGGCACGGTCGATGCGGTGGCGCGCATCATCGCGCCCAGGCTTGCGGCCCGGCTCGGGCAGCCGGTGGTGATCGACAACCGCGGCGGCGCCGGCGGCGCGATCGGCGGCGACATTGTCGCCAAGAGCCCGGCCGACGGCTACACCATGATGCTCGACGCCTCCAATCACGCGCAGAACCCGGCGCTGCGCAGCAAGATGCCCTTCGACACGCTGCGCGACTTCGCGCCGGTGTCGCTGCTGGTCAAGGTGCCCAACATCCTCGTGGTGCATCCCGACGCTTCGATCCGCAGCGTCAAGGACCTGATCGCGCAGGCCAAGGCCCGGCCGGGCGAGGTCAATTACGCCTCGTCGGGCAACGGCTCCTCGCCCCACCTCGCCGCCGAGCTGTTCGACTCGATGGCGAGGACGCGCATGACGCACGTCGCGTACAAGGGCGGCGGCCCGGCGCTCACCGACGTCATGGCCGGCCAGGTGCCGGTGTTCTTCGCCAGCCTCGGCTCGGGCCTGCCCTATATCAGGAGCGGCAAGCTGCGCGCGGTCGCGGTGGGCGGAAAGGCCCGTTCGGCCGTGCTGCCGGAGGTGCCCACCATCGCGGAATCGGGCCTGCCGGGCTACGAGATGTACGAGTGGAATGCCGTGTTCGTGCCGGCCGGCACGCCGGCGCCGGTCATCGACCGGCTGTCGAAGGACATCGCCGCCACGCTCCAGGACAGGGAGGTCCGCACGCGGCTCGAAGCGCTCGGGGCGGAGGTGATCGGCTCCAGCCCCGCCGAACTCGACCTCTACCGGCGCGCCGAACTCGCCAAGTGGAGCCGGCTCGCGAAGGACAACAAGATCCAGCCGCTCGATTGAGGAACAGGGTCCTGCGCGCCCGGCGCCGGCGCCGTCGTCAGCCCCTGAGCCGCTGCGCAAAGGCGTCGGCGAAGGTCGGCCGCGAACGCGCGAGCCACATCGCCACCAGCTCGAACGCGGGCAGTCCCGCACCGTCGCGCACCTCGGCATAGCGCACGCCCTCGTGGCGCAGCGCCTGCACGGAGCGCGGCAGCAGCGACCAGCCCAGGCCCGCTGCCACGCAGGCCAGCACGGTGAGCGTCCGGTTCGCGTCCTGCACCACCTTCACATCGTGGCCGGCGTGGCGGATCGCGCCCAGCAGTTGCGCGCGCAACGCCGGGATCTGCTGCTCGGGAAACCAGACCAGGCCATGCCGCGCGACCTCGGCCAGGGACACGTGGCCGTCGTCCGCCAGCGCATACCCGGCCGGCAGCGCGGCCACCAGCGGCTCCTCGCCCAGCCGCAGCTCGTTCACCCTGGCGTTGACCGAGACCGGCGGATGCAGGAGCGCGATGTCGATGCGGCCGCCCTCGAGCGCATCGACCTGTTCGGCGTTGCTCATCTCGCGCAGCACCACGTCGAGCTGCGGGTGCTCGGCGCGCAGCAGGCGCAGCGCGCGCGGCAGCACCTCGTAGATGGCGTGGGTCACGAAGCCCACCGTCAGCCTGCCTGCCCGGCCCGCGCCCATCGCTCGCGCGCGCTCGGTGGCCGTGTCGCCGTGCGCCAGGCTGGCGCGCACGTCGTCGACGATCGCCAGGCCGGCCTCGGTCAGGCTCGCGCCGCGCCGCGTGCGGGTGAACAGCTTGGCGCCGAGTTCCTGCTCGAGCCGGTTCAAGGTTTGAGTAAGGGCCGGCTGCGCGAGGCCCAGTCGCTCG
>JAQGLP010000370.1 GCA_028292835.1 Variovorax sp. | reverse complement strand
CAGACGCGGCAGCCCTGGCCGTGCGACAGCGCTATCGGCAGGCGGCCGTAGGTGTTCATTACGTGGGGTGACTTGGGTTCGGCTTGTGCGCTCATGCGGTTCTCAGGGAAGGGACGGCGGATTCTATGCGGCGTCCCCCGGGCCAGCCTTGAGGATTGCGCATCACAGCGATGCCCCGGCAGCGGTGCCCGGGACGGGCCAACGCTAAAATCCTGTTGCACCGCAGCAGGCGCTGCGCGTCTTTCTCCCATCGATGGTCACTCCCAGCAGCAACGAAATTTTCATCCAGGGCATCACCCGTGACGGCCGGGCCTTCCGGCCCAGCGACTGGGCCGAGCGGCTGGCCGGTGTGATGAGTTCCTTTCGCCCCGGCGGCGCCATTCCCGGGGACCACCTGAGCTATTCGCCCTGGTGCGTGCCGACGGTGATCGGCGACGTCAAGTGCGTGGTCGTCCACAAGGACCTGCGCGACGCGCACGTGATGGCCTGGGATTTCGTGATGAATTTCGCCCGCGACAACGGCCTGCAGGTGGCCGAGGCCTGCCGGATGCCCGACGCCGCGCCGCCGCCGGCACCGCCGCGTCGATAGCCCGGGGGCACTGTCCCGCGCCAGGCGCTTTCCCCGCAAGCAAGCGCCCATGAAAAAACCGCCCGAAGGCGGTTTTTTCACTTTGCTGCAGCGCACCCCGGTCAAACGGCGGACAACGGCGTGGCCGTTATCCGGGCTGTTTGCCTGATCTCGTCAGGCGGCGGCCTTCTCGGGCGCGATGGCCAGGGCGCGGACCTTGGCCGACAGGCGGCTCTTGTCGCGGGCGGCCTTGTTCTTGTGGAAGATGCCCTTGTCGGCGACGGTGTCGACGATGCTCTGGGCCTTGGCGAACAGCTCGCTCGCCTTGGTCTTGTCGCCGGCCAGCACGGCCTTCTCGACATTCTTCACGGCGGTGCGGTACTTGGAGCGCAGCGAGGTGTTGGCGGCGTTGAGCTTGATGTCCTGGCGGACGCGCTTGCGGCCCGACGCGAGGCGTGGGTTCTTCTTCTTGGGTTTGGCTGAGGCCATGGTGTGTGTTTCCTAGGTGTCTGGGGATGATGCAGCAAAGCCCTCCATTATAGGCAGCGCATAAACTCCCTGTCGTGTCGCTCTTCAAATCCGCCTCCACCGTCTCCCTGTTGACGCTCGCTTCCCGCATCACCGGCCTCGTTCGCGACGTGCTCATGGCGTCGGTCTTCGGCGTCAGCGCGATGACCGACGCCTTCTACATCGCCTTTCGCATCCCCAACCTGTTCCGGCGCGTGTTCGGCGAGGGCGCCTTCAGCCAGGCCTTCGTGCCGGTGCTGGCGGCGTGCCGCACCGAGCATGGCGACGACGGCGCCCGGCAGCTGGTCGACCATGTCGCCACCCTGCTGGTCTGGGCGCTGGTGTTCGTGTGCGCGGTGGGTGTCGCCGCGGCGCCCCTGATGGTGCTGGCGATGGCGAGCGGCCTGCTGCGCAGCGGTACCGGCGGCTTCGACGCCGCCGTCGTCATGACGCGCTGGATGTTCCCCTACATCGGCTTCATGTCGCTGGTGGCGCTGGCCGGCGGCATCCTCAACACTTGGCGCAAGTTCGCCGTGCCGGCCGCTTCGCCGGTGCTGCTGAACGTGGCACTGATCGGCTCGATCGTGCTGGGCGCGCCCTGGTTCCGACAGCATGGCATCGAGCCGATCTACGCGCAGTGCGTCGGCGTGATGGTCGGCGGCGTGTTGCAGCTGGCGCTGCAGTTGCCGGCCCTGCGCGGACTGGGCATGCTGCCGCGCATCGGCGCCAGCCTGCGCGCAATCCGCGCGGCCTGGGCCGACCCGACCACACGCAAGGTCGGCCGCCTGATGCTGCCGGCGCTGCTGGGCGTCAGCGTGGCGCAGCTTTCGTTGCTCATCAACACGCAGATCGCCTCCTATCTGGCGCCGGGCAGCGTGACCTGGGTCACCAGCGCCGACCGGCTGATGGAGTTCCCGACCGCCATGCTCGGCGTGGCGCTCGGCGTGGTGCTGATGCCGCAGCTGGCCAGCGCCCGCGCGGCCCGGGACGACGCGCGCTACTCGGCCATGCTCGACTGGGGCCTGCGGCTGGTGGTGCTGCTGGCGGTGCCGTGCGCGGTGGCGCTGCTGGTCTTCTCGCTGCCGCTGGTGGCCGTCATCTTCCACAACGGCGCCTTCAGCGGGCTGGACGTTCAGCGCACCACGGTGGCGCTGGTGGGCTATGGCGTCGGGCTGGTCGGCATCGTCGCGATCAAGGTGCTCGCGCCGGGCTACTACGCACGCCACGACATGAAAACGCCGATGCTGATCGCCGTCAGCGTGCTGGTGTTCACGCAGCTGCTCAACCTCCTGCTGGTGCCC
Organism: Variovorax sp.; assembly: GCA_028292835.1. Taxonomy (GTDB): domain Bacteria; phylum Pseudomonadota; class Gammaproteobacteria; order Burkholderiales; family Burkholderiaceae_C; genus Variovorax. Next base: position 2,330 of record JAQGLP010000370.1, on the reverse strand, counting down.
GGGCTGCAGCATGCGGCGCTCACGCTGTCGATCGGCATCGGCGCGCTGGTCAACGCGCTCTGGCTGCTGGTCGGCCTGGTGCAGCGCGGCAGCTACCGGCCCCTGCCGGGCTGGGGTGTGTTCGTGGCGCAAGTGCTGGCCGGAACGCTGCCGCTGGCGCTGCTGCTGTACTGGGGCGCGCACCACTTCGACTGGATCGGCCTGCGCGCCGAGCGGCTGCAGCGCATCGGCCTGCTGGCCGCCCTGATCGCCGGCGCCGCGGTGCTTTACTTCGCCATGCTCGCCGCGGTGGGCCTCAGGCTGCGCAGCCTGGCGCGCCGCTGAGGCATGCCGCTTGCCCGGACGCCACTGTCGCGCCGGCCCGAAAGGCGGCCGTCAGCCGGCTGTCGCGCAAGTTGCGGGCAGGCCGCGCGAAGAGTCCCGGATGCCAACAAAGTTGTCCGTCATGCGCCTTGACGCTCCCCGCGCGCTCCACTACAAAGTCACATGCCCCTGAGCCTTTCCGCGCCCACCGCCCTCGAATATTTCGCCACGCTGGTGCAGAGCGACGAGCACTTCCCGCTGCTCGAAGCGGCCGTCAGCCTGGCGCAGGACGAATACCCCGAACTCGACGTCCAGCAGGTGCTGGGCGACGTCGACCAGTTGCTCGCGCGCCTGAAGCGCCGCCTGCCGGCAGACGCGGCGCCACTGCAGCGGCTGCGCCTGCTCAACCAGTTTTTCTTCCATGACCTGAACTTCGGCGGCAACGTCAACGACTACTACGACCCGGACAACAGCTACCTCAACGCCGTGCTGCGCACCCGCCGCCGCATCCCGCTCTCGCTGGCCGGGCTCTGGATGGACCTGGCACAGGGTCTGGGCCTGCGCGCGCGCGGCGTCGGTTTTCCGGGACATTTCATGCTCAAGGTCGCGTTGCCCAAGGGGCAGGTGGTGATCGATCCTTTCACCGGGCGGTCGCTGTCGCGCGAAGATCTCAGCGAGCGGCTCGAGCCCTGGCGGCGCGGCGCGGGCGGGGCGGGCAGCACGGGCGGGACAGGCGACGAGGTGCCGCTGGGCCTCTACCTGCAGGCCGCGACCTCGCGCGACATCATTGCGCGCATGCTGCACAACCTGAAGGAAATCCACCGCACGCAGGAGGACTGGGTGCGGCTGATCGCGGTGCAAAGCCGGCTGATCGCCCTGCTGCCCGAGGCCTGGGGCGAATACCGCGACCGCGGGATCGCGCACGCCGAGCAGGGCCACGTGGCGCTTGCCGTGCGCGACCTGGAGACCTATCTGGCGCACGTCGAGGACGCGCTGGACCTCGACGTCATCGCCGAACGGGTGGCACTGCTGCGCGACTCGGAGCCCTGATGCGCAACGCAGCGCCGGCGCCGGCGTCTCCCGCGGCACCCGAGGATCTCGGCACCCGCCACCGCTTCCACGGCGTACAGCCGGTGCTGCCGGTGGCCGACGTGACACGCGCGGCGCGCTACTTTTGCGGCGTGCTGGGCTTCGAGCTCGACTTCATCGCCGGCGAGCCGCCGAGCTATGCGCGCGTCAAGAAAGGGGGTGGCCGGGATCAGGACGGCTGGGGCGATCCGGTCTACCTGCGCCTGTGGCAGTGCCGCGCGCACGACACGCGGCCCTGGCGCGGCGAAATCGTGATCCATGTGGGCCACGACATCGACGGCCTGCACGCGGCCTACCTGAAGCGTGGCGTCACTGTGCTGGAGCCCCCCACGTCCCAGCCGTGGGGATTGCGCGAATTCGCCATCCGGGAGCCCGACGGGCACGTGCTGCGCTTTTGCGGCTACCTCTGAGCCCGGCGGTCCCGCAGCGCGTCAGCCGGTCGGAGGATGCGGCTGGGAGGGCGAGCCCGCCAGTCCGAACTGGCGCCAGGCGCGGCGCAGTTGCGTGTCAGAGCCAAAGCCCGATCGTTCGGCCGCCTGCGTGACGTTCGCACCCGACGCCAGCGCCAGTTGCGCGCTGGCCAGGCGCAGCCGTCGAAGGTAGGCCAGCGGCGCAACGCCCGCGTGCTCGACGAAAAGACGCGTCAGGTGGCGTGACGAGGTATGGGCTACGGCTGCCATGCGCGGCACGCTCCAATCGGCCTGGGGCCGCTCGCTGACCGCATCCTGCACACGGTGCAGCGCGGCGTGCAGGTGGTTGCGGTACGCCAGAAAGGGCGACAGCTCGGGGTCGTGCGGGCCGCGCCGCAGCGCCACCACCAGCGTCTGTGCCACCTGGGCCGCCAGCGCCTCGCCGCAGGTTTCGGCAATGCGGTGCAGCATCAGGTCGATGCCGGTGGTCACCCCGGCGCTGCTGTAGAACGGCGCGTCGAGCACGAA
>JAQGLP010000353.1 GCA_028292835.1 Variovorax sp. | reverse complement strand
TCGCCGCGGTTGCGGATGCGAGCTACGTTGTCGGTGAACCTCGGATCCGCCGGCAGGTCGGGCCGCCCGACGACCTCGCACAAGGCCTTCCATAGCTTGGGATTCGCGGCACCGACGACCAGGTAGCGGTCCGACGCCCGCACGGCCTGGTAGGGCGCGCTCATGCGGTTGGCGCTGCCCAGCGGCTGGGGTGCCTTGCCGGTTCCCCACAGCTCGGCCGTCTCCCAGATCGACAGGCCCATGGCGGTTTCGAGCAGCGAGGCGTCGATGTACTGCCCCTTGCCGCTGGTCTCGCGGCCGATGACGGCGCTGAGGACCGCATAGGCGGTGAACAACGCGGCCCCGAGGTCGGCTATCGGCACGCTCGACTTGACCGGAGCAGCGCCGGGCTCGCCCATCACGCTCATCACGCCGCTGCTGGCCTGAGCAATCAGGTCCAGGCCCGGCCGGCGTGACCAGGGCCCGGTCTGCCCGAAGCCCGAAATGCTCGCATAGACCAGCCGCGGATTGATGGCGTGCAGCGTGTCGAAATCGATCTTCAGGCGGGCGGCGACCCCCGGACGGTTGTTCTCCACCAGCACGTCGGCGTTACGGACCAGTTCGTAGAAGGCCTCCAGGCCCTGCGGATTCTTGAGGTCGATCTCGACGCTGCGCTTGTTTCGATTGAGCGCCAGGAAGCCTGCGCTGTCCTCGCCCTTCAGCCGGAAGCCCATGGAACGCCGCGTCTGGTCGCCGACCTTGGGTGTCTCGACCTTGATCACATCGGCACCCATGTCGCCGAGCAGCATGCAGCAGAAGGGGCCGGCCATGATCTGGCTGACGTCGAGGACACGAATGCGAGAGAGGGGAAGGGTCATGGAGAGGCTCGTTGTCTGGGAAATCAGGAAGACGTTCAGCGGCCGACAAAGGCCGGGTGCGCCTTGTCGAGGAAGGCCCGATAGCCGATGCGGAAGTCCTCGGTATCGAAACAGTCGAAAGCCTCGTCGAGCTCGGCGTCGGACAAGGGCGCTGGTCCCTCGAGCCGTCGCACGAAGCGCTTGTGCCAGCGCGCCACCAGGGGGGCGCCGCGGGCGATGCGGCGCGCGGTGGCCTGGCTTTCCGGCAGCACTTCGGCATCTTCGACGACCCGATTGACGAGACCCTTCTGCAGTGCTTCCGCGGCGCCGAAAACCCGCCCCTCGAGAACAATCTCCAGCGCCACCGCCCGTCCGGCCAGTGCCAGCAGGCCGCCGAGTTCGCCATGGGACATGACGAGGCCCAGGCGGTTGATGGGCGCGCCGAAGCGGCTCGACGTGCCGCAGATGCGCATGTCGCAGATCGAGGCCAGTTCCAGGCCGCCACCGACGCAGGCGCCCTGAATCGCCGCCAGGGTGGGATGCCTGCTTTCGGAAACTGCCTTCATTGCACGGTGCGTCACAGCGGCGAAGGCGCGCGCATGCGCCTTGTCGAGGCGGGTACGAGGAAACTCCTCGATATCGGCGCCAGCGGAGAATGCCTTGTCGCCCGCGCCACGCAGCAGCACGCAGCGAACCGAATCATCGGTCTCGAGGTCGGAGAAGATATCGCCCAGGCCCTGCCACATGGCCTCGTTCATGGCGTTCATCTTTTGCGGGCTGTTGAGGGTCACGGTAACGATGTGCGCGTCTCGCTCGACGATCAAGGCTTCGGGCATGGGTTCTTTCGGCTGGACCCGGCAAGGCGGGCAATGGAGGCGCAGTGTAGGGAGTATCGGCCGCCAGCTCAAAGCGAGAAAAATTGGCGGGCCTTTCAAGAAAATCTTGTTCTGCCGCTTGTGAGTATTTCTCCGCCCAGCTTCAAGTAAATCCACGTTGCCACATGTGGCAGGGCTTTCTAGACTGCCGTCCCACCCTTGCGCCAAGCGCGCGCGGCGGACCATTTCAAGCGACCTGGAGACAACATGCGACGACGACATTTCATTTCCGCGGCGGCAGGCACCGGTGCGGCTTTCTGCAGCTTCGCGGTCGCACCGCGGACCGCCTTCGCCCAGACGCTGCCGCGCGGACCGGTGCGGATCGTGGTGGGCTTTCCGCCGGGCGGCGGCACCGATGTGGTCGCGCGCGTCATTGCCCAGCAACTGGCTACCTTATGGAGCATTCCGGTGCTGGTTGACAACCGGGCCGGCGCGGCCGGCGTGATCGCCGCCGAATACGTCGCCAAGCAGCCGGCCGACGGCAGCACCTTGCTGATGACGAACTTCAGCAACCATGCGGTCGCGCCCAGCCTCTATCCGAACATCGGCTATGTGGCGGAGCGCGATTTCACGCCCATCATGCTGGTGGGGATCGTGCCGAGCCTGCTGGTCTGCCGTCCCGACCAGCCGGCCCGTACGGTGCAGGCGATCATCGAGCGCTGCCGGGCCGCGCCCGGCGCCGTGAGCTTCGGATCGGCGGGCCCGGGATCGGTTCAGCATCTCGCGCTCGAGATGTTCAAGCTGCGCGCCGGCATCGATGCCATGCATGTCCCCTACAAGGGCTCGGCCCCGATGATCACCGACCTGATCGGCGGCCAGGTCGACTACAGCTTCGAGACCATGTCGTCGGCCGCGCCGCACGTCGCCAGCGGCAAGCTGCTGGCGATCGCGCAGACCCGCCTGCACCGAGCAGTTGCGATGCCGAGGGTGCCGACGCTGGCCGAGTCCGGCTTCGCGGGCTTCGACGCCAGCACCTGGTACGGGCTGGCAGGCCCCGGGCAGATGAACACCGCGCTTGTCGATCGCATGAACAGTGACTTCAACCGCGTCCTTGGCATGCCGCAGGTGGCCGAGAAGCTGGTGGCTGTCGGGGCCGCGGACGGCGGTGGCACGCCCGCGCAGTTCACCGCCTTCATCGGCACCGAGAAGAGCAAATGGGCGAAGGTGATTCGCGAAGCGAAGGTGACCGTCTGATGTCCCGGCTCACCCAGACCCTGGCCGAAACCCTGCCTGAGGACGCCGACAACGCCACGCTCGTCGGCCGCGCCTGGTTGCCCGGCGCCCGCGGCGGCCCCTGCGTGGTCGCCTTGCGCGACGGCCAGCTGCACGACATCACCGCGCACGCGCCGACGATGGCGGCGCTGGTCGCGCGGGCGGACCGCGTGGCGCTGGCCCGCAACGCGGTCGGCCCGGTGCTCGGCCCGCTGGCGCAGTGGCTGGATAGCACCTGCGTACACGGCCCCGACACCGCGCACAGCCACTTGCTGGCCCCATGCGACCTGCAGGTGGTCAAGGCGGCCGGCGTCACGTTCGCGGCCAGCATGCTGGAGCGCGTGATCGAGGAACAGGCGCGAGGCGATGCCTCACGCGCGCACGACATCCGCCGGTCGATGACTGCGATCGCCGGCGCGGACCTGGGGGCGATCCGGCCGGGATCGCCGCAGGCCGACGAACTCAAGCGCGTACTGATGGGCCAGCAACTGTGGTCGCAGTATCTCGAAGTGGGCATCGGGCCGGACGCCGAGGTGTTCACCAAGGCAGCGCCGCTGGCCTCGGTGGGCACTGGCGTCTGCGTGGGTCTGCATCCCGGCTCGAACTGGAACAACCCCGAGCCGGAAGTCGTGCTGGCAGTGACGCCCGAGGGCGAGATCATCGGCGCAGCGCTGGGCAACGATGTGAACCTGCGCGATTTCGAGGGGCGCAGCGCGTTGTTGTTGGGCAAGGCCAAGGACAACAACGCATCTTGCGCCATCGGCCCGTTCATTCGCCTGTTCGACGAAGGCTTTGCGCTGCCGGATGTCGCCTCCGCGGTCGTCGATCTGGAGGTGCAGGGCCTGGACGGTTTCTCCCTGACCGGCAGCAGCTCGATGGCGCTGATCAGCCGGTCGCCGGAGGAACTTGTGTTGCATGCCATGGGCGCGCATCACCAGTATCCCGACGGGATCATGCTTTTCTGTGGCACCATGTTCGCCCCGACGAAGGATCGCGGCGCGCCGGGCGAAGGCTTCACGCACCAT
>JAQGLP010000362.1 GCA_028292835.1 Variovorax sp. | reverse complement strand
CCCTGCTCGGCCGTCTGGAGCACATGCGCGCGCTGCTGGACGACAGCCGCGGCATCGAGGCGCTGCGCAGCCGGCCTCAGCTCTACGAGAACATGCTGGGCAACCGCGACAACCTGCTCTGGGTGCTGGACGACGCCGGGCGCATGCTGATCGAGATCAACCCGCCCGGCCTGCCGTTGCCGCAACTGCCGCGCGACGGCCGCACCCATCTGCGCGACATCGCGGGCGAGGCGCCGGCACGGCTGGCCTGGACCGGCCAGCGCAGCGACGGCCATGGCCTGACCCTGATCGCCGGCAAGCTGCTGACCGAGCGCGAGCAGATGCTCGCGGCCTACCGCTTGAAGCTCTGGCTGGCGCTGCTGGTGGGCGGGGTGCTGCTGTTCCTGCTGGGGTGGGCCGTCAGCCAGCGCGGGCTGCGACCGGTGCGGCAACTGGCGACCCGGGCGCAGGCCGTCGATGTCCGGCACCTGCACCTGCGCCTGGACAGCCCGGGCATGCTGGACGAGCTGCAGGCGCTGAGCCAGGCGCTCGACCGGATGCTGGCCCGGCTGGAAGAGGGCTTTGCCCAGTTGTCGCGCTTCTCGGCCGACCTGGCCCACGAGCTGCGCACGCCGCTGGCCAACCTGATGGGGCAGACGCAGCTCGCGCTGCGCAGCCCGCGCTGCGCAGCCCGCGCGGCGCCGGGGAGTACCAGGACCTGCTCGCCTCCAACCAGGAGGAGTACGAGCGTCTGGCGCGCATGATCGACAACATGCTGTTTCTCGCGCGCGCCGAGCAGGCCGACGCCCCGGTGGCGGGCGAGCGCATCGAACTGCGCGAAGCGGTGGAGCAGCTGTGCGAGTACTTCGAAGGCATGGCCGAGGAGCGCGGCGTGCGGCTGGTCAACCGGGCCGGCGGCGCGCTGGTCGCCGACCCCGGGCTGCTGCGCCGCGCGCTGGCCAACCTGCTGGCCAATGCCTTGCGCCATGGCGAGCCGCTGCAACCGGTCACCATCGCCAGCGAACGGCGCGGGGACTGGCTGGAGATCAGCGTGCACAACCGGGGGCGAGCCGATCGCTGCGGAGCATCTGCCGAGGTTGTTCGACCGCTTCTACCGGGTCGATGCGTCGCGCGCGCAGCAGGGCGACTCGGGCGGGCTGGGGCTGGCCATCGTCCGCTCGATCATGCAGTCGCACGGCGGCGAGGTCAGGGTCGAGAGCCAGGCCGTCGGCACCCGTTTCACGCTGGCCTTCCCGCCCGGCGCCACGGCGGCCGGCCCGCCATAAGCTCAGACGCGCCAGCGCATGAGGGGCACGCCACAATTTGCGACCGCGCAACCGCTTCCAGGAAACCCCCGATGCCCGCTTCACTGCTTCGCCACCGCGCCCTGCGCGCCGCCACCCGCCTGCTGGCCGCGTCCGCCGCCGCCATGGCCCTCGCGCCGGCCGCCTTCGCCCAGGCCGACTGGCCGCGCCAGCCCGTCACGCTGATCATGGGCTTCCCGGCCGGCTCGGGCGTCGACGTGGTGGCGCGCACGCTGCAGGAGCCGCTCGCCAGGGCGCTGGGCCAGCCGGTCGTCATCGACTACAAGGCGGGCGCCGCCGGCAACATCGCCAGCGAGTACGTGGTGCACGCCCGGCCCGACGGCTACACGCTGGTGTTCGGCACCGCCGCCACGCACGGCAGCAACGCGGCGCTCTACAAGAGGCTGCCGTTCGACGTGGAGGCCGACTTCGTGCCGGTGGCCCCGGTGCTGGACGTGAGCAACGTGCTGACCGTCAATCCCGACGTCATCAACGTCAGGACGCTCAAGGAGTTCGTCGATACCGTCAAGGCCCACCCCGGCAAGTACAACTTCGCCTCCACCGGCAACGGCACGGGCACGCACATGGCGTTCGCCGAGTTCAACTGGCGTCTCGGCCTGGACATGGTGCATGTGCCCTACAAGGGCGGCCCGGAGGCCATTACCTCGGTGGTGCGGGGCGAGACCTGCTGCATCATGAACCAGGTGCAGACCGTGCTGCCGCAGTACAAGGCCGGCAAGGTGCGCCTGTTGGGCGTGACCACCGCCCGGCGCGTCGAGGCCGTCAAGGAGGTGCCTCCCATCGCCGCCAGCGGGCTGCCGGGCACCCGGGGCTTCGACAGCTCGATCTGGTTCGGCATCTTCGCGCCCCGGGGCACGGAGGCGCACATCGTCGACCGGCTCAACGCCGCCATCCGGACGGTGCTGGAGCAGCCCGAGATCCGCGAGAAGTTCGAGAGCCAGGGCAACACCGTGCGCATCGAGACGCCGGCGCAGTTCAGGAAGACGGTGCACGACAACCGGGTGAAGTGGGCGGAAGTGGCCAAGGCGGCGAACGTGAGCATCGATTGAGTTGATGTCAAAGAAAATGGCTTCAGCCCGCGTCGCTCCTGCATATGCTGCTACTGATTCGATAGCGGAGAACAAGCTGCGTCACCGCCGAACCTAAAATCCCCCGGTCCCCACAGCGATCGAGGTTGGAAGTGAGTCTTGTCGATGGTGAACGTCCGCGCGCGGCGGCGGACGGTACGCGGGGCCTCGGTTTCGCCGTCCTGATCGTGCTGGTGGCGCTCAACCTGCGCGCCTTCTTCACGTCCAGCAGTCCGCTGCTCAACGACATCCGGGCCGCCACGGGGCTGAGCTTCCACTGGGCCTCTCTGCTCACCGTGCTGCCCATGCTGGCCATGGGCGCCACCTCGCTGTTCGGCGTGGCGGTGGCGCAGCGCCTGGGCGACCGGCGCGGCATCCTGCTCGGGCTGGGCGCCATCGCGCTGGCCTGCGCGAGCCGTTATGCCACCACCGGCGTGGCCTCCCTGCTGGCCAGCGCCGCGCTGGCGGGGGTGGGCGTGGGGCTGGTGCAGGCGCTCATGCCCGCCGTGGTCAAGCGCACCTACCCGGTGCGCATGAGCATGGCGATGGGGCTGTAGTCGGCGGCGCTCATGGGCGGCGGCGGGCTGGGCGCGATGGCCAGCCCCTGGGTGGCGCGCATCGGCGGCGGCTGGCAGGCCGGGCTGGCGGTGTGGGCCGTGCCCGCCGTCCTCGCGATGGCC
>JAQGLP010000267.1 GCA_028292835.1 Variovorax sp. | reverse complement strand
AACGATTTGCCGAGCCCTTCGACCTGGAGCAGCGCCGTCATGGCGGAACCTGCGCCCGCCTGCTTGTCCAGCGCTCGAACAGCTGCCGGGCGGCGCCGGCGATGCCCAGTGGGAACAGCAGCACCAGCAGCAGGATGATGCCGCCCAGCATGGCGCGCCAGTAGTCGGTGTTGCGCGCCACGGTGTCGTGCAGCCATGTGAAGGTGACGGCGCCCACCACCGGCCCGGCCAGCGTCTGGATGCCGCCCAGCAGCACCATCACCAGGCCGTCGACCGACTTGTTGACCGAGAGCGATTCCGGCGAGATGCTGCCCTTGGAGAAGGCGTAGAGCGCCCCGGCCAGCCCGGCCGCCGCGCCGGCGATCACGAACGCCATCCACTGCATGCGCTTCACGTCGATGCCGATGGCGTCGGCGCGCAGCACCGAGTCGCGGCCGGCCCGCAGCGTGTAGCCGAAAGGGGAAAACAGCACCCGCCGCAGCCACAGGACGCCGAGCGCCACCAGCACCAGCGTGACCCAGTAGTAGGTCCGCTTGTCCGACAGCCACTCGGACGGCCAGACGCCGGTCAGGCCGTTGCTGCCACCCGTGAAGCTGTCCCACTGGTAGGCGATACCCCAGGTGATCTGGGCGAAGGCCAGCGTCAGCATGGCGAGGTAGACGCCCGACAGACGGACCGCGAACCAGCCGTATGCCAGCGCGCCGAGGGCCGCCACCAGCGGCGCGACGACCAGCGCCAGTTCCATGGGCATGCCGCTGGCGCGCACCAGCAGGGCCGCGCCGTAGGCGCCCAGGCCGAAGTAGGCGGCGTGGCCGAACGAATGCATGCCGGCCGGCCCCATGATGAAGTGCAGGCTGGCCGCGAACAGCGCCGCGATCAGCAGGTCGATCATGAGCACCGTGGTGTAGGGCGAGCCCGCCGTCAGCAGCGGCACGGCGGCGAGCACCAGGCCGAACGCGGCGGCGGCCAGCAGGTAAGTCCGGCCGGCGCGGCGCAGCGGCTCCTCCTGCATGCCGACATGGCGGCTCGGCGCCTGCGGCCGGCCCATCAGGCCCCAGGGCCGCACCACCAGCACGATCGCCATCACCAGGAAGTCCGCCACCAGCGTGAGCTTGGAAAAGGACACCGTGAAGCCGAAGACCTCGACCACGCCGAGCCAGATGCACACGGCCTTGATCTCCGCGATCAGCAGCGCCGCGACGTAGGCGCCCGGAATGGACCCCATGCCGCCGACCACCACCACCACGAAGGCCGCGCCGATGGTGTTGAGGTCCATCTCCAGCGTGGCGGGTTCGCGCGGCAGCTGCAGCGCCCCGCCCAGCCCGGCCAGCAGCGCGCCGAGCGCGAACACGGCCGTGAAGAGCCAGGCCTGGTTGACCCCCAGCGCGCTGACCATCTCGCGGTCCTGTGTGGCGGCGCGCACCAGGGTGCCGAAGCGCGTGCGCGTCAGCAGCAGCCAGACCGCCCCCAGCACCACTGGGCCGACCACGATCAGGAACAGGTCGTAGGACGGAAACTGCCGCCCGAGGATCATCACAGAGCCCGAGAGACCCGGCGCGCGCGGCCCCAGCAACTCGTCCGGTCCCCACAGCCACAACACCGCATCCTTGATGACCAGCACCAGCGCGAAGGTGGCCAGCAGCTGGAACAGCTCGGGCGCCTTGTAGATGCGGCGCAGCAGCACCATCTCGATCAGCGCGCCCAGCACGCCGACCGCCACCGCGGCCAGCGCCAGTGCCGGCCAGAAGCCCAGGCCGGTGCCGAGCCGCTCGACCAGCGTGTAGGCGATGTAGATGCCGACCATGAAGAACGAGCCGTGCGCGAAGTTCACGATCCGCGTCACGCCGAAGATCAGCGACAGGCCGGCCGCCACCAGGAACAGCGACGACGCACCCGCCAGCCCGTTGAGCAGCTGAACGATGAAGCCGGAAAAACTCATGGAATGTCCTTTGGCTCGCCCCCGGGCTTTATTGGGGGCGCTATTTCGCTCGGTCCGTCACTCGGCGGGGCGCAGCTTCTTCAGCTCCGCGTCGGTGGGCTGGAACTTGGCGCCGTCGAGGTAGCGGTAGTCCACCATCACGCCCTTGCCGCCTTCGTTCTTGGTGCGCCCGACATAGGCGCCCATGGTCGACTGGTTGTCCTGCGCGCGGTAGGAGATGGGGCCGAGCGGGCTGTCCACCTGCAGGCCCTTGAACGCCGCCACCAGCTTTTCCGTGTCGGTACTGCCCGCCTTCTTGATGCCGGCGGCGAGCGACTTGATGACGCCGTAGCCCACCACGGAGCCCAGGCGCGGGTAGTCCTTGAACTTGGCCTGGTAGGCGTCGAGGAAGGCCTTGTGCTCGGGCGTCTTGATGCCGTACCACGGGTAGCCTGTCACGATCCAGCCGTTGGGCGCCTCGTCCTTGAGCGGGTCGAGGTACTCGGGCTCGCCCGTCAGCACGCTGACCACCTCGCGGCCCTTGAACAGGCCGCGCGTGTTGCCCTCGCGCACGAACTTCGACAGGTCGGCGGCGAACAGGACATTGAAGATCGCATCCGGCTTGGCGTCGGCCAGCGCCTGCACCACGCTGCCGGCATCGACCTTGCCCAGCGGCGGTGCCTGCTCGGCGACGAACTCGACGTCGGGTTGCGCGGCCTTGAGCAGCTCCTTGAAGGTCGCGACCGAGGACTGGCCGTACTCGTAGTTGGGGTACACCAGCGCCCAGCGCTTCTTCTTGAGCTTGGCGGCCTCGGGCACCAGCATCGCCACCTGCATGTAGGTCGAGGGCCGCAGGCGGAAGGTGTAGCGGTTGCCGTTGGCCCAGACGATCTTGTCGGTCAGCGGCTCGCCGGCCAGGTAGAAGAACTTGTGCTGCTTGGCGAAGTCGGTCAGCGCGAGGCCGGTGTTGGACAGGAAGGCGCCGGCCAGCACGTCGACCTTCTCGCGCGAGACCAGCTCCTCGGCCACGCGCACCGCGTCGCCCGGATTGGCGTTGTCGTCGCGCGAGACCAGCTCCAGCTTCTTGCCGTTGACGCCGCCGGCGGCGTTGACCTCGTCCACCGCCAGCTCCATCCCCTTCTTGTAGGGCTCCAGGAAGGCGGGCTGGGCCTTGTAGCTGTTGATCTCGCCGATCTTGATCACGCCTTGCGCATGCGCGGGGGCAAGGACGGCGGCAAGCGTGACCAGCGTGGCCACGGAAAGAACAGGGCGCAGTGCGTGCATCAAGAAACTCCTTGGAAACATGAAAAAGAAAGGTACAGCTTAGGCGAGGCTTGGCGGGAAATACCGCGCAACCGGCTCTGCCGGGCCGCCAATGTTGCCCCCTGCAAGGGGTGGGCGGCCACACGAAGTGGGCAAGCCTGGGAGTATGTTTTCACCTCAAGCCGTCTTCTCCCTTGATTTCATGGGCCTGCAGCCCGCCCACGCGCGCCAGCGGCCGCCCGCTGTCGGTCACGGCGACCGCCACCACGATCTCGCCCGCGCGCGGCGCGTCGGACACGCGCGCCTCGATCGCGTCGAAGTGGCTGCGCACGAAGGCGGCGTCCTTGTGGCCGAGCGGCACGTCGATGGCGGTCCCCAGGCCGCCGCGCTTCTTGGCCGAGGGCACCAGCGCGGCCCCCTTCTCCACGGCCGCGCGCAGCGGCGCGCCGAGCTTCGGGTGGAGGATGGCGGCCGCGTGCTCGAGCTCGCCGCTCTCGCCGACGATGGCCGCCTTGCCGTAGCTTTGCGCCGCGCCGGGCGCGATGCCGAGCGCCTGCACGGCCTTCTGCCCGAGCAATGCGCCGAGCTCCTCTCCAATGGCGACCAGCTCGTCGAGGTTCTCGCTGTAACGTCCGGCGTAGGGGTTCTCGATCACCGCCATGGCGACGGCGCGGCGCGTCGGCGGCTCGATGGTGCGGCCCATCTCCTTGCGGATCTCGTCGACCTGCACGATCAGTTTGCGGATATTGGCGGTCATGTCTTGGCTTCCTTCTGGTGTCTGTGGCGCTCAGGCCCGCACGGCCTCGTGGACAGCGCAGTGTGCGAACTCAATTCCAGGAATACTGCGGAACCGGCTCCGCCGGGCCGCCGGTGTTGCCCCCTGCAAGGGGTGGGCGGCCGCACGAAGCGGGCAAGCCTGGGGGTGTTCATCGCAACCCATCCCACTTGGAAATGTTTTCGGCGCGCAGGCCGCCCACGCGCTCGTGCACGCGGTAGCCCGTGCTCATGGCGAGGATGAAGACGATCTCGTCGGCCGCTGGCGCGCCGGGCACACGCACCTCGATCGCGTCGAACTGGCCGCGCACGTAGCTGGCGTTGATGTTGGTCAGCGGCACGTCGAGCGTCGCGCCAGGCGGGCCGACCTTCTTGGTGGAGGGCACGATCGACAGCGCGTTGCCCGGCTGGCCGGTCTTGACCTCCGCGGCACCGGCACGGTAGGCGTTGCGGTCGCCCTTCCAGCCCAGCAGCTCGCGCATCGCGTACCCGCCCGGCACATGCCAGAGCGCGCCGTGCTCCAGTTCGCCGGCGGCGCCGACGATGGCGCCCTTGCCGTAGGTGGCGATGCGCTGGACGGGCACGTCCATGGCGGCGCGCAGGCGGTGCGCCATGTCGACCCCGACCGGGTCGAGCAGGCTCATCATGGGCAGGATGTCCGCCTCCCAGCGCCCGGCGAACGGATTGGTCAGCACCGCGGCGATGGCGCCGCGCACCAGCGGCTGCGCGGCCGGGGGACCGAATTCGTGGTGGATGTGCTCCACATGGGTGAAGACGCGGCGGATATCGATCATGAAGGGAAACCTTGCTTGGATTTAGACAGGCATCAGACAGGCATCAGACAGGCATCAAACCAGACTCGCCGTCCGCCGGCAAGGCGGCCGCGCGGGCGGGCGGGCACACAGGTTCGAGCAGGCGCCACTGCCCCTGGCAGGACAGCGCGACGGCCCACACCAGGCCAGCGCGCCGCAGCGCCCGGGCGCGCGCCATGCCGGCGTCGAGCGCCTGGCCGACCCTGGCCGGCGCCAGGGAAGGGACATCGACCGTGACCGGCAGATCGCCCAGGTCGCTGTCGTCCTTGCACTGGCTGGCGGGCCGCCGCTCGATGGCGTCGTCGTCGGTGTCGACGGCGTTGGCGATCATGGTGGCGGCGGCGTCGGCCTCGGCCGCGGTGGCGGCCAGCACCGTCACGCTGTCGGCGATGCCGAGCGAAAAGCTGCGCCCGCGCCAGCCGCTGGTGGCCACGCCGCGCACCGGCATGGCGTGCGTGATCTCGAACTTCCCGTCGAGGGCGAGCGGGCCGCGCGCGCCCGGGTCGAAGCGCCCCAGGTCGGCGAACAGGCCGACGCGCGCCGACCGGCCCTCCGCGAGGTGCAGCGCGATGTCGCCGCCGTTGTTGATCCAGGCGCGCTCGATGCCGGGGCGCTGGTAGAAGCCGATCAGCTCCTGCGCCACCGCGCCGGCGACGGCCGCCATCGGCGTGATGTAGGCCGGCCGGAACGGCGCGCAGGCGCGCCACATGCGCTGCGCCACCGGTCCGTGCAGCGCGGGCGGAGCGTCCCCGACCGGACGGCGCAGCGCCGGCAGCTCGGCCACCAGCTCGTCCAGCACGCCGCGAAACCGCTGCCAGGCCGCGTCATGGGCTGCGGCGACGGCCGCGGCGTCGCCCTCGGCCTGCGCCACGATGTCGATCGGGCCGTGGCTCAGGTGCCAGCGGCCGCCGTCGAGGGCACTGCGTTGTGCGGTCATCGGTCGGCTTCAGCCCAGCATCGGTGGCTGGCCGAGCGGCCAGGGGTTGGCCGGGTCGGCGGCCAGCCAGCGCCGCGCGAGCGGCGCGCCGTCGTCCTGCCAGGCGCCGCGCGCGAGCGCTTTCTCGAGCGGCATCACATAGTCCGTGTGGCCGCCCAGCGCGGCGTAGTCGGCCAGCCGCATGCTGAACTCGATCGGCGCCACGATGGCCGGGGTCGGCACGGTGCCGAAGCTGTTGTCGGGCATGCGCATCACATCGACCATCACGGTGATGCCGCCGCCGGGCCACAGGTAGGCGGGCGCGCCGCCGCAGGTGACGTTGACGAGGGCCTGCTTGATGGCGCGCGTCAGCAGCACGGGGTTTTCCGTCACGCCGGCGCGCAGGCTGCCGCCCGCGCCGCCCAGGAACAGCACCGAGCAGAGCGACGGCTCGCAGTTCTCGCCGATGCGCTCGACGATGCGGCGCACCTCGGTCGGCATCGGCTGCTCCACGGGCCGCAACTGGTCGTCGAGCACATACCACTGCGCGTGTTCGCCGGTGGTGGAGGTCATGAGCAGGCGCAGGCCGGGCCGCGCCACGCCGGCCTCCCAGCCTTCGATGATGGCAAGCGGGTCGGCGATGTCGGTGCCGCCCCAGCCGTCGCCCGGATTGGCGACCTGGAAATAGCGCCCCGGCGTCGACTTGCGCCCGCGCATCTGGATGCCCGAGGGCGCCATGTCGAGGCAGCGGCCGGCCTGGTGTTCGGTCAGCACGCCGGTGATGTGGTCGTCGACCACCACCACCTCGTCGGCCACGCCCTCGAACTGGCGCGCGAAGATGCCGATGGCGGCCGAGCCGCAGCCCACGCGCATGCGCCGCTCCTCCACGCCGTTGACGATCGGCGCCCGTCCGGCCTGCACGACCAGGCTGGCGCCGCCGTCGATGGTGCACTCCACCGCCTGCTTGTTGCCCAGCAGCTGCATCACCTCGGCGGTCATGCGGCCTTCCTTCTTGCTGCCGCCCGTCAGATGATGGACACCGCCGAGCGACAGCATCTGCGAGCCGTACTCGGCCGTCGTGACGTGGCCGATGACCTCGCCCTTGAAGCGCACGTTGGCCTGCTCGGCGCCGAGGAAGCGGTCGGTGTCGATCTTCACCTTGAAGCTGCAGTAGCTGAAGATGCCTTCGGTCACGACCGTCACCATGTCGACGCCGTCGGCCTGCGAGCCGACGATGAAGGGCGCCGGCTTGTAGTCGGGGTAGGTGGTGGAGGAGCCCACGCCGGTGACGAACACCTCGTTGGCGCGCAGCAGGTCGCCGCTCCAGTCGGACGGGACGCCGGCGTCGGGGCTGGCGGCTTCGGGCGCCGGCGCGGTGGTTGCGTCGTCGTGCGCCGGCCCCTGCGCCGGCGATGGCGCGGCCGGTCGGGCAAAGGCCACCAGGGCCGGCGAGG
>JAQGLP010000247.1 GCA_028292835.1 Variovorax sp. | reverse complement strand
ATGCTGGAGATCGAGATCCAGCGGTTCAAGTGCGCAATCACAACTGCTCGCAGTCCACCTTCTTCGAGCGAATCGATGTTCAGGCCGCACTTGGCTAGCGGCGCACGCTGCGCCTGAGCAAGGCGGTGCGCTCGCTCGGCTATGCACTCGGCGGCACGGCAGCCGCCGGGCTGGCCGCGCACTTGCATCCATATCCCTCTTGGGCAGAGGCGCTGCGCGGGCAGGTCAAACCGAGGCAGCCACTATGATTAGCCTGACCTAGAACACTAACGATACCGCGCCCCGTCGCGCAGTCAGCCCATGAGCGCCCACCCACCTGCTGTTCCCGGTTTTTTCGAGGGCTACTCCGAGTGGCTGGCCCAGCTCAAGGGCCAGATCGTTCAGACTTGACAGCGCGCGGCGCTGGCGGTCAATGCCGAGTTGATGCAACTCTACGGCCGGATCGGGCGCGACATCCTGCAGTGGCAGCAAACGCAGGGCTGGGGCGCCAAGGTGATCGGCCGGCTGGCACGCGACCTGAAAGACGCCTTCCCAGACATGCGGGGCTGGTCGGCCAGCAACCTGAAGTACATGCGGTTTTTTGCGTAGCATTGTCCGGATGGCCGATTTGGTCAGCAGCCTGCTGACCAATTGCCGTGGTTCCATACCGTGACGTTGCTGACCCAGCTCGACAACGGCGCCGACCGCGAGTGGTACGCGACGCAGGCGGTGCAGCATGGCTGGTCGCGCACCCTGCTGGCGCTGCACATCAAGAATCGCCTGCGCTTGCGCCAGGGCGCCGCCGTGACCAATTTCGAGGCCCGGCTACCGGCGAGCGATTCGGCCCTGGCGCGCGAGACACTGAAAGACCCGTACCTGTTCGACTTCCTCGGCTTGGGCGACGACGCCCACGAGCGCGAGGTCGAAAATGGTCTGATCCGTCACATTACCCACTTTTTGCTGGAACTGGGCGCCGGCTTCGCGTTTGTAGGACGGCAGTTCCGGCTGGAAGTGGCAGGCGACGAATTCTTCATCGACTTACTTTTCTATCACACGCGCCTGAAGTGCTACGTGGTTGTGGAACTGAAGGCGACGGCCTTCAAGCCCGACACGCGGGGCAGCTCAACTTCTACCTGTCGGCCGTCGATGCTCAGGTGAAGGCGCCCGACGACAAGCCGACCATCGGACTGTTGCTGTGCAAGCAACAAAACCGCTTGGTGGCCGAATACGCCCGAACGCATCCGGCGCATTGCCGAGGGCCGCCAGCGCTCGGCTCGCGTCGGGTGTCCAGATGAGCGTTCGCCGCGAGTCGTCGCGCACGGGCACGCGCGGCGTTTCACCGGCCTTGAGCTTGTCGATGACCAGCGCATTCGTGAAGCTCTGGGTCTTTCCCGAGCCATAGAACTCGGGCACCCGTCCGATGAGGACGGGTATAAGCGCGCTGTCGGCCAACGCCAGTCCTTTGCGGTTATGCCGGACAGCGGCCGTTCGGCGTCAACCCTGAGCGCCATTTGACTCCACAGAAAGCCGCCGGTCACAACCGCGGGCCTCACGACTCAGCGAATATCGACCTGGTACTGAAATCCTTCAGCATTGCCCCGGGTGCTTCGCCATTCGATCGTGGATCCGAACAAAGCGGCTCGGGACGCCTTAAAAATGACCGTAGGTGAAAAGGCAATCCGCCTGGCTCCGTCTTCGCGCCATCAGCTTTTGCTCTGCCTTCGCAAGCGAGCGTCTGGGCGCTTATCATTTCGCCAAGCATGGAGCCGTCTCAAGGCTCGCAGCGCCTGTTTTCCGCCGAGAGCTTTGCCCCGGCGCCTTCGCAATGGATTCGCCGTGTCACGCCAGCTCCCGCCTCTCAATCCCCTGCGTGCATTTGAAGCTGCCGCGAGGCACCTGAGCTTCACGCGTGCGGCCGAGGAGCTGTTCGTCACGCCATCGGCCGTCAGCCACCAGGTCAAGGCGCTGGAGGAGAACCTCGGCATCACCATGTTCCTGCGCGATTCTAAAGCCCTGGTGCTGACCGCCGCAGGCAAGGCCTACTTGCCGGGCGTGCAAGAGGCCTTTCGGCAGTTGGCCTTTGCGACCTACCAGTTGCACCGTGAGCGCAGCATTCCCGCCCTCAAGATCAATCTGCCGCCGACTTTCGCGATCAAGTGGTTGATCCCGCGCATGAAACGCTTCGTGGAGGCTCATCCTGAGATTGACCTGAAAATATCCACCTCGAAGCACATGGTGGACTTTGCTCGCGAGGACTTCGACCTCGCGGTGCGCTTTGGCCGCGGCGTGTACCCGGGCCTGCGTGCCGAGCGCTGCTTATCGGTCGAGGTATTCCCCGTATGCGCACCATCGCTGCTGGCCGGGCCCGTGCCGTTGCGGGTGCCCGATGACCTGCGCCTGCACAGGTTGCTGCACGACGACAGCACGTACGACGACGTCAGTAATCCCGACTGGGCGACCTGGCTCGAGCACAGCGGCGTGCAGGGAGTGGACACCACGCGTGGGCCATCGTTCTGGCCGAGTCACCTGGTCATCGATGCAGCCATCGACGGACTCGGCGTCGCCCTTGCCAAACGCAGCTGGGTGGAGCGCGACCTGTTGGAAGGCCGCCTGGTCCGGCCATTCGAAGGCCTGACTCTGCCGGTTGAGTTCTCCTATTTCTTTGTCTATCCGCAGGATCGCGCTGACGATCCGCGCCTTGGCATGTTCCTGGGCTGGGTCAGGGAGGAAGTCGCGCGTGACGCTCAGACCGCCGACGTCTCGCAGGCTGAGATCCCGTAGATGTTGTGCGCGGCGTTCGCATTCAGCATTCAGCAATGCGTGCCGCAGCGCTTCTGGCCGATGCGCGATCGCAGTGCGGAAGCCGGCCAGGAACGTGCTGTAGGCTCACAGCATGCCTGTGATTCAGGCTTCTGTGGGAGCGGGCGCAGCGATCGGTTCGTCGAGCGAGCCGAACGCTCCGGCCCAGCGAAGGGCTTCGATCCGGGCCGGGTCCATGCCCCATTCCTCGAACACTTCCGCCGTGTGCTGGCCCAGCAGCGGTGCGGGATAGCGCACCTGCTGGGGGGTACCCCGTAGTTTTACCGGAAAGCCCAGGGTCCTGACCTTGCCCTCGACCGGATGATCGATCTCCATCGTCATCTCGCGAGCGCGCGCCTGCTCGCTGTCCATGGCCTCGGCGTAGTCGAGGATCGGCGCCGCCGGCACGCCCGC
>JAQGLP010000245.1 GCA_028292835.1 Variovorax sp. | reverse complement strand
CGCCCAATGCATCGTGGAGGCTCATGCGACCATTGCGCATCAGGAGCGCCTGCGGCTTGAGCACTTCGCCCATGACCGAGATCTTGCGCTCCTCACGGTTGCGCACCGTGACCAGGTCTCCGTTGCGCAGCGGAATGCGCGACGGGTCGACGCCGACCTCGGCCATGCCCAGCATGTCGATCGACGTGGTCACGCCGTTGCGCGTCAGGGTCACGAAGGAACGGTCCCCGGTCGGCGTGATACCGCCAGCCCGGCTGATCGCTTCGGGCAGCGTCATGGGAATGTCGGTGAACACCTGCAGGCCAGGGAGGCGGACCTCGCCTTCGACGAACGCGCGCTTGCTGCGGAAAGCCTGCACCCGCACGCTGACCTGCGGTGTCTTGTAGACCCGGGCCAAGCCCTGGGTCATCGCGTTTTCCAAGTCCTGCACCGTCATGCCGTTCACGTTCATCGTGCCCACATAGGGGAAGCTCAGCTGCCCCGTGTTCGAAACGATGAAGCCAGGGGCCGGCGAGACGCTGGACGGGTCGGCCACGGTGGTGGCCGGGATCGCGCTGGAGACGAGTTCGGGGTGATCGAACACGGTGATGCCGATCACGTCGCCAGGGCCGATCCGGTAAGGCTCGGGCTCGCCCAGCAGGGCCTGAACGTCGGGGCGCAATGCGCGTGGACGCGATTCCTGCTGCGTTCGCACCAGTTGCGGCGTGATGGGTACCAGCACGGCATCGGCCGTCTGGCCGTCCGCGGGTGCACCCGTCTGCGACGACGCCTGGTAGGTTGGGGCGGTGGAAGCGTACCCCGGGGCTATGGCACTGCAGCCTTGCAATACGAATGCCCCGCAAGTTGCGGCCAGCCCCATGCATGTGAGATGTCTTTTCAAGCTGAAACCCCCAGAGATAAAGTCAAAATGAATACTTTGGTGAACAGTTTTACTGTAACTCAAAGTGCGACGTACTCACAAATTGTTTTTTTTGAATGCTTCCTTGCGATTGCATCCGCAATCGGAAGCCGGCACTGTCGTACGTCGCCAGCGATCCCAAGAGAGCCGTGGCGCCCTCCCTGGTTCCTCCTGGTTCGCTATCTATTCATAGCATCGCGGTCCAGGCGCGGCGCGGTCCGTCAGGGGTTGTCGGCCTGCGCCGCACGCTTCCAGGCGGCCAACGCCTGAGGCTGGTCGCCGCGTGCCTCGGCCATTTCGGCCAAGGCACGCCAGATGCGGCGCTGCAGCTGGGCATCGTGCATCGCCGGCCCAGCCTGGGTCAACAGTTGTTGCGCCTTGCCCCAGAGCTGGCGTTTCAGGCAGGCCATGCCTGCCAGGTACTGGAGCTGGGCATCGCGCGGATTGTTGCGCTGCGCCGCCTCGATGCGCGCCAGCCAGTCCCCATCGACCGTATCCAGCGCGGCTTCCAGCGCGAGCGCCAGCTTCACGCACAGGGTTTCGCCCAGGGCCTGCGGTTGCTCGACCATGCGCTCCCATACCGGCAGCAGCCAGGCGCGCGCCAGCGCGAGGTCGCCGTGCAGTGCGACGACGCGCTGGGCGCCGTGGATCGCCACCTCGGGCATGGCGCGTTCGGCCATGTCGAGCTGCGACCAGGCATTCAGCAACTGGGCCGGGTCGTGCGCGCCCGACAGCAGTTCGGTGGCCAGGCCGCGCAGGATGCTCTGTGCCGCCGCTTGCGGAAACGCCCGGTGCTTGGCCAGCAGGCGCGCCGTCTCCAGCGCTTCCAGCGTGCGGCCGTCCTGCCGCGCCGCCTTCAGGTGCAGGCGCAGCGCCAGCGTGCGGCGCTGTGCGCCCTGCGGCAGCTCTTCGAGCCGGGCCAGTGCCGCCGGAGCGTCGCGATCTTCCAGGGCCCAGCGGGCGGCGCGCAGTTGCACGCCCTCGCGCGTTTCGGGGCTGGCCGGCGGCAGGCGCGGCGCGCCGGTTTCGAGCGCGGCGCGCAGGTGCTCGTCGCGCGCACGACGGTCCTGCAGCGACTGTGCGCTTTCGGCGGCCATCAGGTGGGCCAGCGTTCGCAGCTGATGGGCCTGGGGCAGGTGCGTGCCCAGGTGGTCCAGCGCCGCCTCCTGCGCCAGCGCCGCCTGCGCCGCCTTGCGCGCGCGTGAAAAGCGGCCGGCGATCAGCTGCGTCATCGCATCGAGCAGGGCGCCGTGCAGGGCGCGCTCCTTTTGCTGCGTGCGCCACTGGCGCGCCTGCACCGGCAGCGAAAACAGCGCCGACAGCGCCCGCAAGGCACCGTGCAGCAACACGAACATCGCGCCCAGCAGCAGCAGCGTCAGGTTGAGCGACAGGTCGACGCGCCAGGGCGGCCAGAACACGGTGATGGTGCCCTGGTTGTTGCCCGCGAACAGGGCCACCGCGGCCGCCACCGCGAACAGCCCCAGAAACCACAGCACCGCGCGCATCAGCGTCCCGCCGCAGCCGTGGCGAGCGCCGCCAGCGTGTCGTCGATGCGCGGCGGCTCGACCGCCTTCAACTGCGCCTGCAACTGCTGCAGCAGCGTGGCCACCGCCTGGGTGCGACGCGAGGCGGGGTCGAAATACCGGTTGAGCAAAACCGCCGCGGAAGCGATCTCGTTGCGCGCCGCATCGGCCTGGCGCGACAGCAGGGACAGCCGCGCGTTGAGCAGCTTGAGCTTCAGGTTCTCGCGCAGGAAAAACACCTGGTCGGGCGCAAGCAGCACCGACTCGGGGTGCTCGATGCGCCCGACGCGCACCAGCGAGCGCGCCTCGAGGCGCACCCGCAGCACTGCGCGCTTCCACCAGGGCGCATCGGCGGGAATGCTCTCGTTCAGGCCGGGCTCGGCACTGCCGCGCGCCATCACGGCGTTGAGCGCCGGCAGTTCGTCGATCTCGCGCATCAGGTCGTCGATCTTTTGCAGCGCGCCGCCGCGGTCGCCGCTGGCGGTCGAGCGCAGCCGGTCGGCGTCACGCGCGATGGCGCGCTGCAGCGGCGCGAGACGC
>JAQGLP010000193.1 GCA_028292835.1 Variovorax sp. | reverse complement strand
GCTGGACAAGGCGGCGTACGGCTGGCTCGTCACCAGCGCCATCGCCAAGGGGCGCATCACGCGCATCGACGAGGCCCCGGCGCGCGCTGTCGCCGGCCTGCTCGACATCGTGACCCACGAGAATGCGGGCGCCATCAAGGGTTCGAAGTTCTTCAAGGACGGCGGTACCGCGTCGACGACCATCGTGCCGCTCGCCTCCCCGCGCATCTGGCACGACGGCCAGATCGTCGCGCTGGTCGTGGCCGAAACCCTGGAGGCGGCGCGCGAAGCGGCCCACCGGCTGCGCATCGAGTACGCCGCCGAGGCGCCGAGCGCGACTTTCGGCTCGGCCGGCACGACCAGCGCGTCGGTCGCGCAGACGTCGGAGAAGCACAAGGACCCGGCGGTGGGCGATGCCGAAGCCGCGTTCGCGGCGGCGCCGGTCCGCATCGATGCCGAGTACGGCACGCCGACGCAGCACCACAACCCGATGGAGCTGTTCACGACGAGTTGCACGTGGTCGGGCGACGAGCTGACGGTCCACGAGCCCAGCCAGTTCGTCTACGGGCTCAAGAACGGTGTTGCCGAGCAGCTCGGCATCGACCCGGCCCAGGTGCGCGTGGTGAGCCGCTATGTCGGCGGCGCGTTCGGCTCGAGGGGCGCGGTGACGCCGCGCACGGCGATCGTTGCGTTCGCGGCGAAAAGGCTGGGCCGTCCGGTCAAGCTCGTGCTGACGCGCCAGCAGGGCTACACCGTGCCGACCTACCGTGCCGAGACGCGCCACCGTGTGCGTCTGGGCGCCGGGCGCGACGGCCGGCTCACCGCCTACCTGCACGAAGGCAGCGAGGTCACGTCGCGGCCCGACAACTACTTCGTCGGCGGCACCTCGACGACTTCGCGCATGTACGCGTTCGGCAGCGTCGCGACCCGCGTCTCCACCGTCCACGCCGACCGCAACACGCCCGGCTTCATGCGCTCGCCCCCCGAGACGCCGTACATGTACGCGCTCGAAACCGCGATGGACGAGATGGCCGCCGCGCTCGCCATGGACCCGGTCGAGTTCCGCCGCCTGAACGACACGATGACGGACCCTATCACCGGCAAGCCCTACAGCAGCCGCTCGCTGATGCAGTGCTACGACGAGGCGGCGCGCGCCTTCGGCTGGTCGCGGCGCAGTCCGCAACCCGGCTCGATGCGCGACGGCGACTGGCTGGTCGGCTGGGGCTGCGCGACCGCGACGTACCCGACGCACTTGGCACCGGCCACCGCGCGGGTCCGGCTTACCGCCGACGGCCAGGCGCGCGCGCAGCTGGCCGCCCACGACATCGGCACCGGCACCTACACCGTGTGCGCCCAGAGGGTCGCCAGCCGCCTGGGCATCGATCTGGCCGCGGTGCAGGTCGAGTTGGGCGATACCACCCTGCCCGCAGCGCCGGTGTCGGGGGGCTCCAACGTCACCGCCAGCACCTGCTCGGTGCTCGGAAAGGCCTGTGACGCGATCCGCGCGCGCCTGTTCCAGGCGGCAGTGAAAGACGGCGTGCTGGCCGGCCAGCCGCCCGAGCGTCTCGAACTGAAGGGCGGCAGGATCGTCGCGCCCGACGGCGCCAGCGTGAAGCTGGCGGACGCCTTCGAGTCGCTGGGAGCCGGCATGGTCGAGGAATACGCCGAATGGCTGCCGCCCGGCAAGACGGCCGAGGACGTGCGCAAGCTCTACAAGGGATCATCGGGCCCCACCGGCGGCACCGAAGGCGAGAAGCTGATGTTCGCCTTCGGCGCCGAGTTCGTCGAAGTGCGCATCAACGCCCGCACGCGCGAGATCCGGGTGCCGCGCCTGGTCGGCGCCTTTGCCGCCGGGCACATCATGAACCCCCGCACGGCGCGCAGCCAGCTGATGGGCGGGATGATCTGGGGGCTCAGCTCGGCGCTGCACGAAGCCACCGAGATCGACGAGCACTTGGCGCGCTACGTCAACAACGACCTGGCCGAGTACCTGGTGCCGGTCCACGCCGACGTGGCGCAGCTCGACGTCATC
Source organism: Variovorax sp. (assembly GCA_028292835.1). GTDB lineage: Bacteria > Pseudomonadota > Gammaproteobacteria > Burkholderiales > Burkholderiaceae_C > Variovorax. Next base: position 1,342 of record JAQGLP010000193.1, on the reverse strand, counting down.
CTGGTGCCCGAAGTCGACACCTTCGTCAACCCGGCGGGCGTCAAGGGCCTGGGCGAGCTGGGCAACGTCGGCACCGCGGCGGCCGTGTCGAGCGCGGTCTACCACGCCACCGGACGGCGCATCCGCCAGTTGCCGATCCGGCTCGAAGACCTGCTCTGAAACGAGGGCGGGGCAACACAGTCTGCTATCGATTCGATAGCAGCCGGACGCTCCTCAAAGCCAGCCGACGCGCCGGAAGCGGCGGTACAGGAGGGTGCAGGTGGTGGCGATGAGCAGCAGCGCCGCGGGGTACGCGTAGCGCCACTTCAGCTCCGGCATGTGCTCGAAGTTCATGCCCCAGATGCCGGCGAAGGCGGTGCACACGGCAAAGATGCTGGCCCAGGCAGCTAGCTTCTTGGTGATCTCGCTCTCCTCGATCGTGACCATCGACAGGTTGACCTGGATGGCCGTGCCGATGGTGTCGCGGATGGTGTCGATCGAGCTGTTGATGCGGCCCAGGTGGTCCACCACGTCGCGGAAATACTCCTGCGAACCGGCGCAGATGTGCGGCACCCGCCCGCCGTGCAGCCGGCTGGTGCCCTCCAGCAGCGGCGCCACCGCGTGCTTGAGCACCGTGAGGCGCTGCTTCAGCTCGTACAGCCGCTCGATGTTCTGGCGCGCCGCGCCCTTGTCGAAGATCTGCTGCTCGATGGTCTCGAGTTCGACCTCGAAGGTGTCGAGCACCGGAAAGTAGCGGTCCACCACCGCGTCCATGAGCGCGTACAGCACGAAGCCCGCGCCCTGGCGCATCAGCTCGGGTTCGCGCTCGCAGCGCTGGCGCACCTCGGCGAAGCCGTGCGCGCTGCGGTTGCGCACCGACACCACGTAGTTGCGCCCTACAAAGACGTTGAGCTCGCCCGCCTCCAGGGCGCCGGGCGCATCCGTGTCCGCGCCCGCCTCCAGCAGGTGCAGCACGACGAACAGCGAATCGCCGTACTCCTCGACCTTGGGGCGCTGGTGGCCGTGGCGCGCGTCCTCGACCGCCAGTTCGTGCAGGCCGAACTCCTCCTGCATCTGGCTGAGTTCCCACGGCGTGGCGTCGTGCAGCGCCACCCACACGAAGGTGCCGGGCTGCGAGATGTAGTCGCTGATGTCCTCGACCGCGATGTCGGCCAGCCGGACACCCTCTTTGTAGGCAGCGCAATTGACGAGCATCGGCGGGCTTGGGCAGCTGTGGAGCGCCTTAGATCACGCCCTGCGCCAGCATCGCATCGGCCACGCGCACGAAGCCGGCCACGTTGGCGCCATCGACATAGCTCACGCGCCCGTCGGCGCGCGCGCCGTAGTGCAGGCACGACTCGTG
>JAQGLP010000189.1 GCA_028292835.1 Variovorax sp. | reverse complement strand
TTGTAGGTGATGTCGCGGTACTGCAGCAGCTCGGTCGGCGCCAGCAGCTCCTTGCCGCCCGGCGTGCTCAGGCGGAACGTGACGCGCAGGCGCAGCTGCAGCTCGCGCAACTGGCCCGCCGCGTTGGTCGACAGCACCACGCGCTCCTGGGTCTCGGCCAGGATGTCGAGCACGGCCTCGGCCTGGTTCCTGCGCTCGAGCGGCAGCACCTGCAGGTTGCCGCCGAGCGGCAGGCTGCGGCGCAGCATGCGCACGATGTTCGAGTCGCCCGGCACGACGATGGTCTTGAAGGCAAAGACGGGGGGCTTGCGAAGCTCGAAGCCGCAGCCCGCCAGCCCCGCCGCCGCCAGCGCGGCGCCCAGGGCGAGCAGGCCGCGGCGCGGCAGCGGGCGCTGCGCCGTGAACGGCAGGGGCGATGTGGACATGGACACGGGCCTTGCTCCCTTCAGATCACGACGTTGACCAGCCGTCCCGGCACCACGATCACGCGCCGGATGGCGGCGCCCTCGGCGTGCTTCGCGAGGGCCTCGCTTTCGAGGGCGATGCGCTCGATGTCCTCCTTCGACGCGCCGGCCGGCACGCGCAGCGCGCCGCGCAGCTTGCCGTTGACCTGCAGCATCAGCTCGATCTCGTCCTGCGCCAGCGCCTCCACGTCCACCACCGGCCAGGCGGCGTCGAGCAGTCCGCCGTGCACGGCGTCGTAGCCGAGCCGCCGCCAGAGCTGGTGCGCGATGTGCGGCGTGGCCGGGTAGAGGCAGCGCAGCAGGATGCCGAAGCCCTCGCGCACGGCCGCATCCGCACCCGACTCGGCGCCACCCTTGAAGTCTTCCAGCGCGTTCAACAGCTTCATCGCGCCGGACACGACGGTGTTGTATTGCATGCGCTGGTAGTCGTAGTCGATCTGGCGCAGCACAGTGTGCACCTCGCGGCGCAACGCCTTGGCCCCGGCACCGAATGCGGTTGACGCATCGAAACCGGCCCCCGCCCCCGTCCCGCCTTCGTTGCCCGCTACGCTTTCGATAGCACCCGACGATCCGGCCAGCGCCTCGCCGAAATTCCACACGCGCCGCAGGAAGCGAAAGCTCCCCTCCACCGCCTGGTCGTTCCACTCCAGCGTGGCCTCGGGCGGCGCGGTGAACATGGTGTAGAGCCGCGCGGTGTCGGCACCGTACTTCTCGATCAGGTCCTGCGGATCGACGCCGTTGCGCTCGCTCTTGCCCATCTTGCCGATGCCGCCGTACTCGACCTGCGTGCCGTCGGCCAGCGTGCCGCCGACGATGCGGCCCTGCGCGTCGTGCACCGGCGTCACCTCGGCCGGCGGGAAGTACTCCTTGCCGCCCTTGTCGCCGCGCCGGTAGTAGATGTGGTTGAGCACCATGCCCTGCGTCAGCAGCCTGGCGAAGGGCTCGTCGACGGCCACCAGGCCCAGGTCGCGCATCACCTTGGTCCAGAAGCGCGCGTACAGCAGGTGCAGGATGGCGTGCTCGATGCCGCCGATGTACTGGTCCATCGGCATCCAGTACCGGGCGCCGTCGGCGACCATGGCCTGCTCGTTCCTCGGGTCGCAGTAGCGCATGAAGTACCACGAGCTGTCCACGAAGGTGTCCATCGTGTCGGTCTCGCGCCGGGCAGGCTGGCCGCAGACGGGGCAGGTAACGCCGGCGTGGAAGCCCTCGTGCCGGGCCAGCGGGTTGCCCGAGCCGTCGGGCACGCAGTCGGTCGGCAGCACCACCGGCAGGTCGCTCTCGGGCACCGGCACCGCGCCATGGACTTCGCAGTGGATGATCGGGATCGGCGTGCCCCAGTAGCGCTGGCGGCTGATGCCCCAGTCGCGCAGCCGCCAGGTGGTCTGCTTGGCGCCCAGGTCCTTTTGCTCCAGCGCATGGGCGATCGCGTCGACCGCCTCCTGGTGGGTCATGCCGCTGAAGACGTCGGAGTTGATCGTCACGCCGCGCTCCTTGTCGGCGTACCAGTCCTGCCAGTGGTGGTAGTCGAAGTCCGGCGCGTCGTCCACCAGCACGACCTGCAGGATGTCGATGCCGTACTTGTTGGCGAAGGCGAAGTCGCGCTCGTCGTGCGCGGGCACCCCCATCACGGCGCCGTCGCCGTAGCCGATCAGCACGTAGTTGCCGACCCACAGCGGGATCGGCTCCCCGGTCAGCGGGTGCTCGACGAACAGGCCGGTCGCCACGCCCTTCTTCTCCTGCACCGCCAGCTCGGCCTCGGTGGTGCCGCCCGCCTTGCACTCCTCCAGGAAGGCCGCGACGGCCCGGTTGGTCTTGGCGGCGTGCAGCGCCAGCGGGTGCTCGGGCGCCACGGCGCAGAAGGTCACGCCCATGAGCGTGTCGGCGCGCGTGGTGAAGACGTACATCAGCCCGTCGCCGATCGGCTTGCCGTGCGCGTCCCGGATGTCGTGCGGGAAGGCGAAGCGCACGCCCGACGACTTGCCGATCCAGTTCTCCTGCATCAGCTTGACGCGCTCGGGCCAGCCGGGCAGCTTGTGCTGGGTGTGCTCCAGCAGTTCCTCGGCGTAGTCACTGATCTTCAGGTAGTAGCCCGGGATCTCGCGGCGCTCGACCGTGGCGCCGGTGCGCCAGCCCTTGCCGTCGATCACCTGCTCGTTGGCCAGCACGGTCTGGTCGACCGGGTCCCAGTTGACCACCTGCGTCTTGCGGTAGGCGATGCCTTTCTCCAGCATCTTGAGGAACAGCCACTGGTTCCACTGGTAGTAGCTCGGGTCGCAGGTGGCGATCTCGCGGCTCCAGTCGATCGCCAGGCCCATCGCCTGGAGCTGGCCCTTCATGTAGGCGATGTTCTCGTAGGTCCACTTCGCCGGCGGCACGCCGTTCTTCAGCGCCGCGTTCTCGGCCGGCAGGCCGAAGGCATCCCAGCCCATGGGCATCAGCACGTTGTAGCCGCTCATGCGCAGGTAGCGCGTGAGCATGTCGTTGATGGTGTAGTTGCGCACGTGGCCCATGTGCAGCTTGCCGCTGGGGTACGGCAGCATCGAGCAGGCGTAGTACTTCTTCTTGCCCGCGTCCTCGGTCACGCGGTAGGCATCGGCGGCGCGCCAGTCGGCCTGGGCGGCGGACTCGACTTCGCGGGGTTGGTAGCTGGGGTTCATGGGCTTTGTGCGGCAGTCCCGCGCCGGGTGGCCGGGGAAAGGCGAATTATCGCGGCTGCCCGCGCGATGCCGCGGCCGAGCCCGCGTTGCCTCTCGAACCCGAACATCCGGTCTCTGCCGCGGCCACGTTGCGAACGCAACACGGCTGCCCATCGTCCCGGCGCGGTGCTACGCTGCGCGAAGAACAAAACGATGTATTGCATCAACGGAGGCTCCTCATGCAAACCACCTCGCCACGCCAGCTCGAATCCCACCAGCTGGTCCGCCGTACGATTGCGCTGGTCCTGGCCGGCGGGCGCGGCTCGCGGCTCAAGCAGCTGACCGACCGGCGCGCCAAGCCGGCGGTGTACTTCGGCGGCAAGTTCCGCATCATCGACTTCGCGCTGTCGAACTGCCTCAACTCGGGCATCCGTCGCATGGCGGTGGTGACGCAGTACAAGTCGCACTCGCTGATGCGCCACCTGCAGCGCGGCTGGAGCTTCCTGCGCGCCGAGTTGAACGAGATGGTCGACGTGCTGCCGGCGCAGCAACGCACCGGCGACGAGCACTGGTACCGCGGCACGGCCGACGCCGTCTACCAGAACCTCGACATCATCCGCAGCCCCTCGACGCACCACGACTACGTGGTAGTGCTGGCCGGCGACCACATCTACAAGATGGACTACTCCATCATGGTCAAGGACCACGCCGAGCACGGCCTGGGCTGCACCGTCGGCTGCATCGAGGTGCCGCGCATGGAGGCCTCGGCCTTCGGCGTGATGGCGGTCGACGGCGAGCGCCGCGTCACCGAGTTCCTCGAGAAGCCGGCCGATCCGCCCGCCATGCCCGGCAACCCGGACGTGGCGCTGGCCAGCATGGGCATCTACGTGTTCGACTCCGCCTACCTCTTCCAGCTGCTGGAGGAAGACAGCGCCAACCCCGACTCCAGCCACGACTTCGGCAAGGACATCATCCCGCGCGCCGTGGCCGAGGGCCGCGCGCTGGCGCATCCGTTCGGCATGTCGTGCGTGACGCGCACGCCCGGCGGCCAGGCCTACTGGCGCGACGTCGGCACCATCGACGCCTTCTGGGCCGCCAACCTGGACCTGGCCTCGATCATTCCCGAGCTCGACATCTACGACACCGACTGGCCGATCTGGACCTACCAGCGCCAGCTGCCGCCGGCCAAGTTCGTGCTCGACCGCAAGGGCGAGCACGGCGTTGCCCGCAACACCATGGTGTCGGGCGGCTGCATCGTCTCGGGCTCCAGGGTGAGCGATTCCGTGCTGTTCTCGGGCGTTCGCGTGCATTCGTTCTGCGAGATCGACCAGGCGGTGCTGCTGCCCGACGTGGAGATCGGCCGCAGCTGCCGGCTCAGCAAGGTGGTGATCGACCGCGCCTGCGTGCTGCCCGAGGGCACGGTGGTGGGCGAGGACGCCGACGCCGACGCCGCGCGCTTCGAGCGCACCGAGAGCGGCGTGGTGCTCATCACGCGCGAGATGCTGGCGCGCCTGGCCCTGCCGCGGCCGCTGGAAGGGGCCGCGGCATGATGCGCATCCTGCAAGTCAGCGCCGAGCTGTTCCCGCTGCTCAAGACCGGCGGGCTGGCCGACGTCGCCGGCGCGCTGCCCCTGGCGCTGGCCGCGGCCGGCCAGGACGCGCGGGTGCTGCTGCCGGGCTTTCCCCCCATCATGGCGGGCGCGACGGACTGGGCGCCGGTGGCCGAGTTCCGCGCGCCCTGGGGCGAGAGCGCCCGGCTGCTGCGCGGCCGCATCGTGCCCTCCAGCAACGCCGTCACGACAGCGCCGCACGCCTACGTCATCGAGGCGCCGGCACTCTACGACCGGCCCGGCAACCCCTACGAGGACGCCCGGCGCCAGCCCTACGCCGACAACCACCGCCGCTTCGCGCTGCTGGGCTGGGCCGCCGCGCAACTGGCGCACGGGCTCGACCCCGACTGGCAGCCCGAACTGGTGCACGCCCACGACTGGCATGCCGGGCTGGCGCCGGCCTACCTGGCGCTGGCGCGGCCGGAGGGCGCGCCGCGCGTGGCCAGCGTCTTCACCGTCCACAACCTGGCCTACCAGGGCCTGTTCTCGGGCTCGCACCTGGCCGAACTCGGCCTGCCGGCCCATGCCTTCGACGTGAACGGGCTCGAATACCACGGCCAGCTGTCGTTCATGAAGGCCGGCCTCTACTACGCCGACCGCCTCACCACCGTCAGCCCGACCTATGCGCGCGAGATCCAGACGCCGGAGCAGGGTTGCGGCCTGGACGGCCTGCTGCGCGGACGCGGCGATGCGCTCACCGGCATCCTGAACGCGGTGGACGAGGCGGTCTGGAACCCGGCCACCGACCGCCTGCTGCCCCAGCCCTACGACGCGCGCCGCCCGGGCGGCAAGGCGCGCTGCAAGGCGGCGCTGCAGGAGGCGCTGGGCCTCGCCGCCCTGCCCGACGCGCCGCTGTTCGTGATCGTCAGCCGGCTGACCGAGCAAAAGGGCCTGCCCCTGGTGCTCGGCGGACTCGACGCGCTGCTGGCCCGGGGCGGCCAGTTCGCCCTGCTCGGCAGTGGCGAGCGCTGGCTCGAAGAGGCCTTCCTGCAGCGCGCCGCGGCGGCATCCCGGTCGGTCAGCGTGACCCTCGGGCACGACGAGGCCCTGGCGCACCGGCTGTTCGCCGCCGGCGATGTCACGCTGGTGCCCTCGCTGTTCGAGCCCTGCGGCCTCACGCAGCTCTATGGCCTGAAGTACGGCAGCCTGCCGCTCGTGCGCCGCGTCGGCGGACTGGCCGACACGGTGGTCGACTGCACGCTGGAGGACATGGCCGACGGCGAGGCCACCGGCTTCGTGTTCGACGACTTCGACAGCGCCGGCTACGACCGCGCGCTGCGTCGCGCCTTCGCGCTGTACGCGCGGCCCGTCGACTGGCGGCGCGTGCGCGCCACCGCGATGCGC
>JAQGLP010000167.1 GCA_028292835.1 Variovorax sp. | reverse complement strand
GACGCACGACCCCGGGCTTCAAACGCGCTCAGAGGCTGCGGTACAGGTCCATGCGCTCGAAGGGTCGCTCGCTGCCGGACAGGCGCACGGCGATGCGCTCGAGCGCGTCCTGCGTGGGCGCGGCTTGGCCCGGCGCCAGGAAGGCCAGCGGCAGCAACAGGCTCAGCGCCACCAGCGTGACTCGCACCTGCGGACGCGGCCGGTGCCACTGGAAGGCCAGGAAGGCCGTGCTCACCGCCATGCCCAGCAGGTAGCCGGCCGCCACCTCCGAGATCGAATGTGCGCCGAGCGCCAGCCGCGAGACACCGATGACGCCCGCCAGGGCCCAGCCCATCAGGGCGGCCGTCACGCGCACGAGATGGCCCCGGCGCGACGCGAGCAGCCACAGCGCTACCGGCCACACGCTGGCAGCGAACGCGGTGTGGCCACTGAAGCCCGTGAAATTGAAGCGCGCGCTGCCGATGCCCCAGCCCATGAAGGCGAGCTTGGAGGCCAGCACCACACCGCTGGCGGCTCCGAACAGCAGCACCCACCGCCACGCGGCTTCCCGGGTGTGGCTTGCCAGCGCGAGCCACAGCGCGATCAGGACGGCGCTGGGCAGCAGCAGGCCGCTGTCCCCGAGCCAGGTCAGGGCATGCCAGCCCAGCATCCGCACCGGGCTCATGCGTTGCCCTCCAGCAGCCCGCTCACGCGCAGGCGCAGGGCCTCCGGCTGGACCTCGGCGGGTGCCACGGCGCTGCCCACGCGCAGTCCGACACGGCTGAACAGGCCGCGGCGGAACGGCCGCACCATGGCCACCGGCTCGCCGTTGCGCACCTCGACGCGGCTGAAGTACGAGCCCCACAGGTTGGTGAGCGCCATCGGGATCACCGGCGCGGCGATGCCCTCGGCGCGCGCGACCTCCAGGATCTTCATGACGCCGCCCTTGAAGGGCTGCAGCGCGCCGTCGCGCGTGATGCTGCCCTCCGGGAAGATGCCCAGCAGGTCGCCCTCGCGCAGCACCTGCACCGCCTGCGCGAAGGCGCTTTCGTAGGCTTGCGGATCCTCCCTGCGCGGCGCGACCGGAATCGCCTGGGCCAGCCGGAACAGCCCGCCCAGCACCGGCACGCGGAAGATGCGGTGGTCCATCAGGAAGCGGATCGGCCGCGGGCTGGCCGCCATCAGCAGCACCGCGTCGACGAAGCTCACGTGGTTGCACACCAGCACGGCGGCGCCGGCCGTCGGGATGTGCTCCTCGCCCGTCACTCGGTAGCGGTAGACGAGGCGCGACACTCCCCAGGCCACGAAGCGCAGCAGGTACTCAGGCACCAGCAGGAAGATGTAGCCCGCCACCGCCGCGTTGGCGAGGCCGGTGAACAGGAAGACCTGCGGAATGGTGAAGCCGGCGCCCAGCAGCAGCCCGGCGATGACCGCGCTGGCGATCATGAAGAGCGCGTTCAGGATGTTGTTGGCCGCGATGATGCGGGCGCGGTGCGTCGGCTGGCTGCGCAGCTGGATCAGCGCGTACATCGGCACACTGTAGAGCCCCGCGAACAGCGACAGCAGCGCCAGGTCGGCCATCACGCGCCAGTGCGCCGCCACGCCGAGGAACGCCCCGAGCGCGAACAACCCGCCCGGGCCGTCCGCCGCGCCCGGACCCTGCAGCCCGCGCGAGGCGAAGTACAGATCGATGGCGAACACGCTCATGCCGATGGCGCCCAGCGGTACCAGGCCGATCTCGACATGGCGCCGGCCCAGCACCTCGCACAGCAGCGAGCCCGCGCCGATGCCGATCGAGAACACCACCAGCAGCAGCGAGGCGACCTGCTCGTCGCCGTGCAGCACCTCCTTGGCGAAGCTCGGGAACTGGCTCAGGAACACGGCGCCGAAGAACCACATCCAGCTGATGCCCAGCAGCGAGCGGAACACCACCGCGTTGCCCCGCGCGAGCTTCAGGTTGCGCCAGGTCTCGCTCACCGGGTTCCAGTTGATCCGCAGGCCGGGATCGGTCGCCGGAACCTTCGGGATCGCCTGCGCCACCATCCGCCCGGCCAGCGCCAGCGCCACGCACGCAAAGGCCACCCAGCGCGGCCCGACCTGCGGTATCGCCACCAGCAGCCCGCCCGCGACGTTGCCCGTCAGGATCGCGACGAAGGTGCCCATCTCGACCATGCCGTTGCCGCCTGTCAGCTCGCGCTCGCCGAGCACCTGCGGCAGCAGCGCGAACTTGACCGGCCCGAACAGCGTCGAGTGCAGCCCCATCAGGAAGGTGCAACCGAGCAGCGCCACGACATGGGCCGTGACGAACCCCCAGGCCGCCAGCGCCATGATGGCGATCTCCAGCGTCTTGACGAAACGGATCAGGGTCGTCTTGTCGTACTTGTCGGCCAGCTGGCCGCTGGTGGCCGAGAACAGCAGGAAAGGCAGGATGAACAGCGCGCCGATCGCCAGCCCGGCCAAGGCGGGCGGCAGCCAGTCGACGCTGAGTTGGTAGGTCACCATCACCGTGAAGGCGAACTTGAACACGTTGTCGTTCGCCGCGCCGGCGAACTGGGTCCAGAAAAACGGGGCGAAGCGGCGCTGGCCGAGCAGGGCGAACTGGTTGGGACGCGGCTGTCGGTCGGCGGGCGCGGCGGGCGAGCTCATCGAATCCTCTCGGGTGAAATGGAATGCCGGGCGATTGTGCTGTGTTCGGGTGCAGGGCGCATCTCAGCAGAGCCGCACCTTCTCGACCAGGAAATCCAGGAAGGCGCGCACGCGCGAAGGCAGGAAGCCGCCCTGCCCTAGGAAGACGGCATGGACCTCCTCCACATCGCCGCGGTTGAACTCCTCGAGCACTGCGCGCAGCCGGCCGGACGCGATATCGGCCCGGACCTGGAAGGCCGCGAGCCGTGCCAGACCCAGGCCCGACAGCGCCAGACGCCGCAGCGCCTCCCCGTCGCTGACCTGCACGTTGCCGGTCGCCGGCATGCTGACGGCCCGGCCCTGGTCGAGCAGCGGCCAGCCCTCCACCGCCCGCGCATAGTTGAACCCCAGCCGGTTGTGCCGCTCCAGGGCGGCGGGTCCGGCGGGCGTGCCGTGGCGCTCCAGGTAGGCCGGCGCGCCGACGATGAGCATGCGCGTCTCGCCCAGCTTGCGCGCGAGCAGGCGTGAGCTCTTGAGCGGGCCGGCGCGCACCGCCACGTCGGCGCGCTTCTCCAGCAGGTCGACGACCTCGTCGGTCAGCACGATGTCGAGCGTGATGCCCGGGTGCCGCTCGAGGAACTCGGGCACCAGCGGCAGCAGGAAATGCTCGCCGAACGGCACGTTGGCGTTCACGCAGAGCCGTCCGCGCGGCGCGTCGCCGGCGGCCGCCGCGCGCTCGGCTTCCTCCAGGTCCGCAAGCACCCTCACGCTGCGCTCGTAGAACACGCAGCCTTCCGGCGTGACCTGGACCTGGCGCGTCGAGCGGTTGACCAGCCGCGCTCCCAGCCGGGCTTCGAGCCGCCCCACCAGCTTGCTGACGGCCGAGGGCGTCATGCGGCAGGCCCGCGCGGCCGCCGAGAAACCGCCCAGTTCCACCACGCGGACGAAGACCTCCATTTCTCCCGATCGATTGACCTCCAGACGCGCCATGTTGAGTTGAGTTCCCAAGTGTTTTGCCTGGCGACACTCTACCCTTCAAGTTGATTGGAATTCATCATTCATCCTTTATGAGCCGATGAATTCACAGGACTCGACATGCCTCTTCCGCTTTATGCCCTGACCGTGGGTGCTTTCGGCATCGGCGTGACCGAGTTCGTCATCATGGGCCTGCTGCTGGAGGTCGGCTCCGAACTGGGGGTCTCCCTGCAGGCGGCCGGCTGGCTGATCTCGGGCTACGCGCTGGGCGTCGTCGCCGGGGCGCCCGTGCTGACCACGATGACCGGGCGCTGGCCGCGCAAGCGGGTGCTGCTGGGCTTGATGGTGGTCTTCACGGTGGGCAACGCCGCGTGCGCCCTGGCACCGGGCTACGGCTTCCTGATGGCCGCGCGGGTGCTGACCGCCTTCGCCCACGGCACCTTTTTCGGTGTCGGTTCGGTGGTGGCCACGGGTCTGGTGGCGCCCGAGCGGCGCGCCTCGGCCATCGCCCTCATGTTCAGCGGACTGACCGCGGCCAACGTGCTGGGCGTGCCGTTGGGCACCTGGCTGGGCCAGGCCTTCGGCTGGCGCGCCACCTTCTGGGCGGTCGCGGGCATCGGCGTCGTCGCGTTCGCCGTCATCCATGGTTTCGTGCCACGCGACGAGCGGCCGCCGGCGCCCGGCGACTGGCGCGCCGACCTGGCGGCCGCGGCACGCCGCCCGGTGCTGCTCGGGCTGCTGACCACGGTGCTGGGGTATGCCGGCGTGTTCGCCGTCTTCACCTACATCGCGCCGCTGCTGACGCAGGTGGCCGGCTTCGACAAGGCCGCCGTATCGCCGGTGCTGCTGGTCTTCGGCGCCGGCCTGGTCGCGGGCAACCTGCTGGGCGGCCGGCTGGCGGACCGCTACCTGGTGGCGACCCTCCTGGGCAGCCTGCTCGCGCTGGCAGCCGTGCTCGGCCTCATGACCTTTACGCTGCACAGCCGCCCGTGGACCCTCGTCTTCGTCGGGCTGCTGGGCGCGTCGGCGTTCGCGACCGTGCCGCCCCTGCAGATGTGGGTGCTGTCGCGTGCGCAGGGCGTCGGCCAGAGCCTGGCGTCGAGCTTCAACATCTCCGCCTTCAACCTGGGCAATGCCGGGGGTGCCTGGCTGGGCGGCGTGGTCATCGCGCGGGGCCCCGGCCTGGAAGCCGTCGCCTGGGTGGCGGCCCTGCTGCCCCTGTGCGCGCTGGGCGTGGCCGGGACCGCGCTCCACCTCGAACGGCGGCATCCCGGTGCCGAAGGCCTCCTCCATGAACCCACCTGAACCCTCACTCACCATGATGACCAAAACCCCTACAACCCACTTCCCCACCGCCCGCCCGGCCTGGCGCCGCCGACTCTGGGGCGCCACGCTGGCCGCGGCGGCGATGGGGGCGCCCGCCGTCGCAGGCGCGGTCGAATCCGGCGACTGGATCGGCACCTGGAGCGCCAGCCCGCAACCGACCTGGGAGTCCGACTTCGCCTTTCCCACGGGCATCCCGGCCACCTTGCGGGACCAGACCCTGCGGCAGGTCGCGCGCATCAGCCTGGGCGGGCGGCGCGTGCGCCTCGTGCTGTCCAACGCGTACGGGACGCAGCCGCTGGTCATCGGCGCGGCGGGCATCGCGCTGGCCGGCACAGGCTCCGCGACCGTTCCAGGAACCGACCGGCCCGTCACTTTCGGAGGCAGGACTTCGGCCACCGTGCTGCCGGGCGCGCCGCTGGTGAGCGATCCGGTCGACTTGGCGGTCGCGCCCCTGGCCCGCATCGCGGTCAGCGTCTTCCTGCCGGGCCAGGCGCAGGCGACCACCTTCCACTGGGACGGTCGCCAGACCGCCTACCTCGTCAAGGGCAACCGGGTCGCGGCCCGGCGCATCGAAGCCGACAGCACCACCGGCGCGCGCATCTTCCTGAGCGGCCTCCAGGTCGAGGCCGCCGCTTCGGCACGCGCGGTCGTCGTGCTGGGCGACTCGATCACCGACGGCAACGGCGCGACGCCCGACGCCGATGCGCGCTGGCCGGACTTCCTGGCCGCTCGCCTGGCACCCCGCAACGTCGCGGTCCTCAACGCCGGCATTTCCGGGGCACGGCTGCTGGGCGACCGCATGGGCGTCAATGCGCTGGCGCGCTTCGACCGCGATGTGCTGAGCCAGCCGCGCGTGAAGACCGTGATCGTGCTGCTCGGCATCAACGACATCAGCTGGCCCGGGACGGCTTTCGATCCGCAAGGCGAGCGGCCTCCAGTCGAAGCGCTGATCGACGGCTACCGGCAGCTCATCGCCCGCGCCCGCAGCCGGGGCGTGCGGATCGTCGGCGCGACGCTGACCCCGTTCGAGGGCGCGCTGGCGGGCACTCCGCTGGAGGGCTACTTCCACGCGGACAAGGACGCGCTGCGCCAGCAAATCAACCAATGGATCCGCAGCAGTGGCGAATTCGACGCGGTGATCGACTTCGACGCCCTGGCCAGGGACCCCGCGCATCCCGCGCGCTTCAAGGCCGAATTCGACTCGGGCGACCACCTGCACCCGGGCGACCGCGGGAACCGGGCCCTGGCCGACGCCGTCGATCTGGACGCGCTGCTCTAGGCGGGCCATGCTTTCCTTTTCTGCCCTCCCCTCTTCAACCCAGGAAATCTCCATGAACATCGATCTCTCCGGCAAGACCGCCGTCGTTACCGGGTCCACGGCCGGCATCGGCTACGCCATCGCGAAAGGGCTGGCGCAGGCCGGCGCCGAGGTGGTCGTCAACGGCCGCACACCCGAGGCCGTCGAACGCGCCCTCGCCCGGCTCAGGCTCGAGGTCCCGCAGGCCCGCCTGCGCGGCGCTGCGGCGGATGCCGGCTCGGCCGAGGGCTGCGCGGCGCTGGTGGCCGCGGCGCCCTCGCCCGACATCCTGGTCAACAACGTCGGCATCTACGGCCCGCAGGACTTCTTCGAGCTGCCGGACAGCGAATGGACGCGCTTCTTCGAGGTGAACGTGATGTCCGGCGTGCGGCTCGCGCGCGCCTGGCTGCCGGGGATGGTGGAGCGCGGCTGGGGCCGGGTGATCTTCATCTCGTCGGAGTCGGCGCTGAACATTCCCGCCGACATGATCCATTACGGCTTCACCAAGACGGCCGGCCTGTCGATCTCGCGCGGCCTGG
>JAQGLP010000142.1 GCA_028292835.1 Variovorax sp. | reverse complement strand
GTGCTGGCGGTCAATGCCTCGCTGCCGGTAACTTCGGTCCAGGAGCTGATCGCCTACGCGCATGACTCTGCGCACAGGCTGAGCTACGGCTATGGCAACAGCACGGGCCAGGTGGCGGGGGCAGCCTTCAATTCGCTGGCGAAGCTCGACGCAACCGCCGTGCCCTACAAGAGCACGCCGCAGGCGCTGACGGACCTGATGGGCAACCAGATCGGCTTCCTCTTCGTCGACCTGGCTTCGAGCCAGTCCCATCTGAGGTCGAACCGGCTGCGCGCACTCGCGGTCACGACGGAACGTCGCAGCAAGATGGCGCCCGAACTGCCCACGCTCGCCGACAGCGCAAAGCTGCCGGGCTTCGACTTGGCCGCATGGGTCGGCGTGCTGGCCCCGGCGGGCCTGCCCAAGGACATCACCGAACGGCTCGGCGTGGAGATCAACCGCGCGCTCGCGAGCAGGAAGGTCTCCGACAAGCTCACGGCGCTGGGGGCCGAAGTCGCACCGGGCGACGCCAGCGAGCTTCGAGACACCATGGAACAGCAGTTGCAGGTCTGGGGCCGCAAGGTCAAGGAGGCGGGGATCAAGGCCGAGTAGCCAGGTCCTGTCAGTGACGGCAATTCACAGATGATGTGCAGGCGCAGTTATTTCCATGTCGTCGGGCAAGCCGCACCATTGACTCCAACAGGCCTTCGCCTTCGAAGCGCCTTTTTCTCAATCGCCGATACGGAGACACACATGGAAGAACGCACCGAACTGCAGGAAGCCCTGCTCGACAGCCTGCAACGCGTGGTCGACAAGGAGATCGCGCCGCTGGCCCAGGAGATGGACGAGACCGAGACCTTTCCGAAGCACCTGATCTCGGTCTTCGGCGAGCTGGGGCTCATGCAGGCGCGCGTGCCCGAGGAATACGGCGGCCCGGGACTGGACCTCACGACCACCTGCATGGCCAAGGAACTGGTGGCCAAGGTCTCCATGACTGGCGCGCAGCTCATCAACCAGAACACCATTTCGTTCGTGCTGCCGCTGCTTCATTTCGGCTCCGAAGACCAGCGGCGAAAATGGCTGCCGCTGGTGGCCAAGGGCGGCGTCGTGAGTTCGGTCGCGATGACCGAGCCGCACGCAGGTTCCGATGTCGGTGCGATGAGGACCAGCGCTGTGCGCAACGGCGACCACTACGTGGTCAACGGCCAGAAGTGCTTTATCACCATGGCGCCCCTGGCCGACTACATCACGCTGTTCGCCAAGACCGGCGACGCCGGCAAGCGCGGCGTGGACAACATCAGCTGCTTCATCGTCGACATGAAGTCGCCCGGCATCTCGCTCGGCCAGAGCGAGAAGATGATGGGCCAGCGCGGCACGCCGCACGCCGACATCTATTTCGACAACGTGCGGGTGCCGGTGGAGAACCGCATGGGCGAGGAAGGCAAGGGATTTATCTCGTGCATGCACATCCTCGACCTCAACCGCCCCACGGTGGCGGCCAGTGCGCTGGGCGTCGCCCAGGGTGCCTTCGACATCGCGGTCGCGTACGCGAAGGAGCGCAAGGCCTTCGGCAAGTCCATCGGCGAATTCCAGGGCATTCAGTTCATGCTGGCCGACATGCACATCCAGATCGAGGCCGCGCGCGCCCTGCTCTACAAATGCACGCGTGCCATCGACGCCGGCCGGCACGACCGGCTCACCGAGATGGCATCGATGGTCAAGTGCTTCTGCAGCGACACCGCAATGAAAGTCACGACCGACGCGGTGCAGATCCTCGGCGGGCACGGCTACGTGCGCGGCAACCATGTGGAACGCATGATGCGCGACGCCAAGGTGCTGCAGATCTACGAAGGCACCAACCAGATCCAGCGCATGGTGATCGCCCGCCGGGCGCTCGGTTTCCGCTGAGCCCGCCATGCCCGCCATTTCTCCAGGCGCCCAGGGCGCACTTTCCGGCGTCCGCGTGCTCGACTTCACCTTCGTGATGTCGGGACCCTATTGCACCCGGCTGATGGCCGATCTCGGTGCCGATGTCATCAAGATCGAATCGAAGGCGGGCGACCTCACGCGCAGCCGCCCCCCCCTGCGCGAAGGGCGTAGCAGCTATTACGCATCGCTCAACTGCGGCAAGCGCAGCATCGTGCTCGACCTCAAGAGCCCCGATGCGCGTGACATCGTCTGCGAGCTCGTCAAGGAAACCGATGTGGTGGTGGAGAACTTCCGCCCGGGTGTCATGAAGCGACTGGGGCTGGGCTACGAGGCGTTGAGCGAGATCAATCCGCGCCTGGTCTATTGCTCGATCTCCGGCTTCGGCCAGGGCAAGTCGGGCGACGGCAAGGGTGCGTACGCGCCGACGCTGCATGCGCTCTCGGGTTTCGACAGCGCCCTGCGCTCCTACCAGGACGACGACAGCCGCCCGCTCAACACCGGCATTTTCGTCGCCGATGTGCTGGGCGGCTCGCTCGCGTTCGGAGGCATCCAGGCCGCGCTGGTGCAGCGCCAGCGCACGGGCAAGGGAGACCATGTCGACCTGTCGCTGCTCGACTCGATGATCAGCCTGCTGGTGTGCGAGGTGGGAGAAGCCCAGTTTCCGGAGCAACCGCTGCACTTCGTCTACAAGCCGACGCCGGCGCGTGACGGCCATCTGGTGGTGGCACCCACCACGCAGGACAACTTCGTTGCCCTGTGCGAGGCCACGGGCCATCCCGAATGGCTCGAAGATCCACGCTTCGCGACCGGCCGCGGGCGCCAGGATCACTGGAACGAATTCCTGGCCGAGCTGGCTCAATGGGCCCTGCAGCACACCGCAGAGGAATGCGAGCGCATCCTGGATGCGCACCATGTGCCCTGCTCGCGCTATCTCGACATCAAGGAGACGATGGCGCTGCCGACCGTGCGCGAGCGCGGAACAATGTGCGAGATGGACGATGGCTCCGGCCGCTTCGTCGTCGCGGGCACGCCGTTTCGCATGATGCACGGCAATGCGGGCCCACGCGCGCACATCCCCGCGCTGGGCGCCGACGGCCCGGCGATCCTCGAACAACTGCTGCACAGGGATGCCGGAGCCATCACCCGGCTGAAAGAGGCCGGCGTGCTGGGCGGCTAGCCCTGGCCGACCCGCGGCGACCAAGAGATGAACACCCAACAACAGAGGCAACAACCATGAAAATCCTTATCCCCGTCAAGCGGGTGGTTGATTACAACGTCAAGGTGCGCGTCAAGAGCGACGGCAGTGGGGTGGACATTGCCAACGTCAAGATGAGCATGAACCCCTTCGACGAGATCGCGGTGGAGGAGGCGGTGCGGCTGAAGGAGAAGGGCGTGGTCAGCGAGATCGTTGCCGTCTCCTGCGGCGACGCCAAGTGCCAGGAGACGCTGCGCACGGCGATGGCGATCGGCGCGG
>JAQGLP010000102.1 GCA_028292835.1 Variovorax sp. | reverse complement strand
CGCGATCAAGGCCGTGAAGGACCCCGGAAAGAAGTGAAGCTCACCCCAGGCCTGCCCATTCCATGTGGTCACCCACCTCCGCAGGGGGAAACACCAGCGGTCCGGCAAGGCCGGTGCCGCGGTCTTTCCCGAAAGGGCCACGCGGCGCGGGGCGGGCGAACCGATCCAACGCTGGTGAATCGCTGACATGTTGACCATCCTGTTCGACGGCGTCGCCTACGGCATGCTGCTGTTCGTGCTCGCGGTCGGCCTGGCCGTGACGCTGGGGCTGATGAATTTCATCAACTTGGCGCACGGTGCCTTCGCCATGGCGGGGGGCTACCTCACCGTGTTCGCGATGCAGCGGCTGGGCGTGCCGTTCCTGGCCTGCCTGCCGCTCGCGTTCGTCGTCGTGGGCCTGGCCGGGGCGCTGCTGGAGCGCACGCTCTACCGGCCGATGTACGGCAAGTCGCCGCTCGACCAGGTGCTGTTCTCGATCGGCCTGGCCTTCATGGCGGTGGCGGCGACGGACTATTTCGTCGGCTCGTCGCAGCAGAACATCCAGCTGCCCGACTGGCTGCGCGGGCGCACCGAGGTGGGCGACGGCGCGCTGCTGCTGGGCATGGGCCACTACCGGCTCTTCATCATCGCGGTGTGCGCCGCGCTGACGGTGGCGCTGCAGCTGATCCTGTCGCGCACCCGCTTCGGCAGCCGGCTGCGCGCGGCGGTGGACGACCCGCGCGTGGCGGCGGGCCTGGGCATCAACGTCAACATCGTGTTCCTGCTGACCTTCGCGGTCGGCTCGGGCCTGGCCGGGCTGGGCGGCGCGCTGGGCGCGGAGATCCTCGGGCTCGACCCGACCTTCCCGCTGAAGTACATGATCTATTTCCTGATCGTGGTCTCGGTCGGCGGCACCTCGTCGATCACCGGGCCGCTGCTGGCGGCCCTGCTGCTGGGCATCGCCGACGTGGGGGGCAAGTACTTCATTCCGAAGATGGGCGCCTTCACCGTCTACCTGCTGATGATCGCGATCCTGATGTGGCGCCCGCACGGCCTTTTTACGCGCAAGGCGGGCAAGGCATGACGATGGCAAAAAACCCTGCGCACGATGCCGCTGGCTGCCAATCGGCCCTGCTGCGCGGCGCGCGCTGGCGGCCCTGGGAGTTCGCGGTGTGGGCCGTGGCCTTCGCGCTCCCGTTCGTGCTGCCCTCGCGCGCGCTGATGGTCAACGAGGTGGCCATCGTGGCGCTGTTCGCCATGTCGCTCGACCTGATCCTCGGCTACGCCGGCATCGTGTCGCTCGGGCACGCGGCCTTCTTCGGCTTCGGCGCCTACGTGGCGGCGCTGTTCGCCAAGCTGGTGATGCCCGAGCCGCTGGTCGGCCTGGCGGTGGCGGTGGTGCTCTCGGGTGCGCTCGGCGCGCTGGCCAGCATCACCATCCTGCGCGGCAGCGACCTGACGCGCCTCATGGTCACGCTCGGCACGGCGCTGCTGCTGCTCGAACTCGCCAACAAGCTCGACTGGCTGACCGGCGGCGCGGACGGCCTGCAGGGCGTGACGCTGGGCCCCGTGCTCGGCCTGTTCGCGTTCGACCTCTACGGCCGCACGGCGGCCTGGTACTCGCTCACCGTGATGCTGGTGCTGTTCCTGCTGATGCGCCGGCTGGTGCATTCGCCCTTCGGCGCCACGCTCAAGGCCATCCGCGACAACCGGCTGCGCGCCATGGCGGTGGGCATCCCGGTGGTGTCGCGGCTGGCCGTCATCTACACCGTGGCGGCCGCGGTGGCCGGCGCCGCCGGCGCGCTGCTGGCGCAGACCACGGGCTTTGCCTCGCTCGACGTGCTGGCCTTCGACCGTTCGGCCGACGTGCTCCTGATGCTGGTGATCGGCGGCGTCGGCTGGCTCTACGGCGGCGTGGCAGGCGCCATCGTCTTCAAGCTGCTGCAGGACACGCTCGCCTCGGTCACGCCGCAGTACTGGATGTTCTGGATCGGCCTGATCCTGGTGCTGCTGATGCTGGTCGGGCGCGACCGGCTGCTGCGGCCGTGGCGCTGGTTCAGGATACGGGAAAGCACCCGGCCATGAGCGGTGACAGCGACGTCGTGCTGGCGGCCACGGGCCTGGTCATGCGCTTTGGCGGCATCACCGCCACCGACCACGTCACGCTGCAGTTGAGGCGTGGCGCGCGCCACGCGCTGATCGGCCCCAACGGCGCGGGCAAGACCACGCTGATCAACCTGCTGACCGGCGTGCTGACGCCGACCGAGGGCCGCATCGCGCTGGAGGGCGACGACATCACGCGACTGGCGCCGCACCGGCGCGTCGCGCGCGGGCTGGTGCGCACCTTCCAGATCAACCAGCTGTTCGACTCGATGACGCCGCTGGAGACGCTGGCGCTGGTCGTCGCGCAGCACGCCGGCCAGGGTGCGCGGTGGTGGCGTTCGCTCGGCGCGGACCGCCGGGTGGCCGAACGCGCCGGGCAATTGCTCGAGCAGTTCCACCTGCAGGACGTCGCGCGGCAGGCGACCCGCCAGCTCGCCTACGGCAAGCGCCGCCTGCTGGAGATCGCCATCGCGCTCGCCTGCGAGCCGCGCGTGCTGCTGCTCGACGAGCCGGTGGCGGGCGTGCCGGCCGGCGAGCGCGACGAACTGCTGCGCACCGTGGCGGCGCTGCCGGCGGCGGTGACGGTGCTGCTGATCGAACACGACATGGACCTGGTGTTCAGCTTCGCCGACCGCATGACGGTGCTGGTCAACGGCGCGGTGCTGACCGAGGGCGACCCCGACACGATCGCCAGCGACCCGCGGGTCAAGGAGGTCTACCTGGGCCACGGCGAGGAGCCGGACCCCCCGGCGCACGGCCTTTCACTGCCTTCCGAGGAGGCCCGGGCTGCCCTGGGGAGTGGCCCGGCGGGAAGCCCGGCATGACGGAGCTGCTGCGCATCGAGGGCCTGAGCGCCGGCTACGGCGAGGCGGTGGTGCTGCACGACATCTCGCTCGCGCTCGGAGAGGGGCGCACGCTCGCCCTGCTCGGGCGCAACGGCACGGGCAAGACCACGCTGATCAACACCATCGCGGGCGCCGCGCGCCAGCACGGGGGCGCCATCACCCTGGGCGGCGTGGCCCTGCACAGGCTGGCGTCGCACCAGCGTGCCGCCGCCGGCATCGGCTGGGTGCCGCAGGAGCGCAACATCTTCAAGTCGCTGACCGTGCACGAGAACCTGACGGCCGTGGCGCGAGCGGCGCGCAGCGGCGTCCGGGCGGCCCACGCCTGGACGCCGCAGCGGGTCTACGAGATGTTCCCGCGCCTGGCCGAGCGCCGCGGCAACCTCGGCACGCAGCTCTCGGGTGG
>JAQGLP010000560.1 GCA_028292835.1 Variovorax sp. | reverse complement strand
CGACGAACCCGGAACATCTGCCGGGGAATCCGATCTCGAGACGGCGGCGGCTGACTCCCCAGTGGCTAGACCCCTTGAACCAGCGATAGGCGCAACACAGCTGCTCGCCGACCCCGACGTCCCCCGCCACCACGAACGCAAATCGTTCATTGCCGACGGACCCGTCCTCGAGCCCGCCAAACAAGGATGGCGCGGCACCGTCAACAAGGCCGGCGCACGACTCGAACCTGGCGTCCGTGAACTCCGGTGGCGAGAAGACGTCAAACTCGTCTCCCAGCACTGGCCCGGCCCCCGCACCATCGCCGTGGCCAACGGAAAAGGATCAGCGAACAAAACCCCCACCACAGTCATGCTCGCCGCAGTCCTCGCCCGCTACGGCGGCGCAGGCGTCCTCGCCTGGGACAACAACGAAACACGCGGATCACTCGCGTGGCGCACCCAACGATCAGGACACACCTCGACCGTCCTGGACCTACTCCCCCGCGCCGAAGCCCTGCTCGGCACCGGAGCGCAGTCGGCCGAAATGTCGTACTTCGCCCACCACCAACCCGAAGACAAATTCGACGTCCTGCACTCAGACCAATCCGTCGACGGCGAACACGAAGTCACCGGCGCCGAAGTCGACGCCATCCACCGAGTAGCAGCCAAGTACTACCGGATGATCATCATGGATTCAGGAAACAACGAACGAGCCGTGAACTGGCGAGCCATGATCGAACGCACCCACCAGCTCGTCGTCCCCTGCACCAACGTTGAAGACACCGCCGAAGCCGGCGCCAGAATGCTCGAAGCGCTCACCAACCGCGACGAACACTCCAGGCGCCTCGCCCAGAACGCCGTCGCGATCATCAGCAAGCGAACCGCCGGGAAAGACCCCAACATGGACCGGATCGTCAACGACTTCGGCCCACTTGTCCGCGAAGTCGTCACCATCCCCTACGACAAGGCCCTCACCTCCGGTGTCATCCACTTTGATGCGCTCAACGAGCACACCAAACGCGCCTGGCTTCGAGCCGCCGCAGCCGTCGCGAAGGGGTTGTGAGTCGTGGCGAGTAACGCGCAACGTAGGCGTGCGAAGCCTGACCTGTCGGCGTGGAATGCCGAGCCTCCGAAATTGGATCGCGACACGCTCCGCATGTCCTCGGTGGTTGCTATCGCTATCAATAGGTTGGTCCGCATGAGTACTACACGTCAGCGGAGGCCGCACGGCAGTAACGCCAACCGATCACAAGTGGTCGTTCGGGTTGGCCCAGAAATCAAGGCCAAGATCGACCGCGTCGCTGACGCGCTCGCCATCTCACAATCAGCAGCATTCGAGCTGATTGTCGAGCACATCGAGGTCGACGCTAACGGACGGCCGTCGTTCTACGACGGCCCGCTCGCCAGCGACGTCAACGAGGAGCTGCCACTGGCTAGCTCGGCATAAAAAGCGAAGACCCGCACTTGGCGGTGCGGGCCTTGGAAGCTTTTCCGACTTGGAGCTTGGCGGCTAGTAAGTCGGTAGATATGACACCTGAGGGTTGGCGCCCTACAGATTTTATTCATTCCCAGAAACCGAGGAGGCTTCGTGATGTTCAAGATAGCACCCGTCGAACTGGCGAACCCGGAATCAGGGACCCCTTCGGCGTGTCGCCCCGCCAAGCAATCAGCTGCGGGCCGCGCTGAATACGCCGCCTCCTTGGCCGTCGCGACCGGCTGTGCACCCGCCGGCGAGACGCCAACTCCCCCAACTTCCAGTGACCGCGGACTGACCCACAGGTCCCAGTCCGCGACCTGGAGCGCCAAACCCACCACCGGAACCCTGAAGGAGATCCACCTGACGCCGACATAAAAAAGCGAGGCCCGCACCAGGTGCGGGCCTCGAAGCCTTTACTCCGACCTATTGCTTGCCGGCTCCCGGTCGAGAGTTCCAATCGAACTCCCCTACGTGGGGAGGGCTGCTGCATATCCGAAAGGGGGTTATTCAGTTGGTAGAAGAAACGCTAGCACTCACGCCTGCCATCCGAGCAGATCAGCGTGCAGACGACACGGCGTGTCGCGACGAACACGACGCCCAGTGGCGCGCCCTGGCCGCCGGCATCGCTGGCCGCCCCCGGATGCGTGTCTCACGCGACGGCGGACGCACCTACCCCCGCCGTAACGAACGCGCCATCACCGAAGAAGCCCCCAACCAGCCCGCAGCCGTCCTGATCTATGACAACACCGGCAGCGCACGAACACTGTGCGTCGACCTCGATACCTCCAAAGGCGGCCGCGACGCCGTGGAACGCGATTTTGCCGCTGTCAGAGCGATTCTGACGCGAGTAGGCGCACGCTTCTTCGCCGACCAGTCCCCCAACGGCGGCATCCACGTCTACGTGCCGCTCGCCGACCCGCTTCCACTACACACAGCACGAGTTGTCACCCGCGCGCTGGCTGCCCGAACGCCCACCATGGACCCGATGCCCATGATGGGCATCGACTCAGGCTGCATCAGGCCCCCAGGAGGGCGCCACAAGTCCGGTGGCCACCAGAAACTCATCGGTTCGCTCACCGAAGCCTGGACGGCCACCAAACAACGCACCACAGCCGAAGCCTGGGCACGGCTCACCACCGAACTCGCCATCGACGTCTTCGCCGCCAGCTCCGCGTCGGCCGAGAAGCCCGCCGACGTCGTGCAGCTGCGCCCACTCGGGCGCCACGACACCCCCGACAACGCCTACCAGGCGATCGCCCGCACCGGCGACTTCGACACATCCCGCTACGCAACCC
>JAQGLP010000095.1 GCA_028292835.1 Variovorax sp. | reverse complement strand
TGGACGTCGTCGAGCAGATCGCGGTGGTAGACCGCGACGTCGGCCGGCAAGCCGGTGCGGCTGGCATATTTTTCCGGCTCGTCGGTGACGATCACGACTTTGACGGCGCCCTCGGTCACCATCTGCTGGGCGATCTGCGGCACGGTCAAGGTGCCGTCGATCGGCTGGCCGCCGGTCATGGCGACGGCGTCGTTGTAGAGGATCTTGTAGGTGATGTTGGCGCCGGCCGCGATGGCCTGGCGGATGGCCAGCGAGCCACTGTGGAAGTAGGTGCCGTCCCCGAGGTTGGCGAAGACGTGCTTTTCGGTCGTGAACGGCTGCTGGCCGATCCACGGCACGCCTTCGCCGCCCATTTGCGTGAATCCGATGGTGTCGCGATCCATCCAGGTCGCCATGAAGTGGCAGCCGATGCCGGCCATGGCGCGCGATCCCTCGGGCACCACGGTCGAGGTGTTGTGCGGACAGCCCGAGCAGAACCAGGGCTGGCGCTCGGCGCCTTTCACGCCGCCTTCGCCGCCGACCTTGAGCACCTCCATCGAGCGCTCCTTGGCTTCGAGGATGGCGAGCTGCGCGTCGATGCGCGCGCTCATGTCGGCGCCGGCCACCGCCAGCAGCCCGGTCTTCCTCAGGCGCTGGGCGATGGCCCGGGCGATCAGCCCCGGGTTCAGGTCGGCATTGGCGCGCAGGAGCGTGTGCGCGGTCGGGTTGGGCATCGACCACTCGCCGCCCGAGTAGCCGTCGGCGCTGGCGCCCTCGCCCTCATCGAACTTGCCGACCACGTTGGGCCGCACGTCGGCGCGCCAGTTGTAGAGCTCCTCCTTCAGCTGGTACTCGATGACCTGGCGCTTTTCCTCGACCACCAGGATTTCCTGCAGGCCGGTGGCGAACGCGCGCGTGAGCTGGGCCTCCAGCGGCCACACCACGGCCACCTTGTGCAGGCGGATGCCGAGCTGGCGGCAGGCGGCGTCATCCAGCCCGAGGTCGATCAACGCCTGGCGCGTGTCGTTGTAGGCCTTGCCGCTGGCCATGATGCCGAAGCGGTCGTTCGGCCCTTCGATCACGTTGTGGTTGAGCCGGTTGGCGCGGATGTAGGCCAGCGCGGCGTACCACTTGTAGTGCATCAGGCGCGCCTCCTGCTCCAGCGCGTGGTCGGGCCAGCGGATGTGCAGGCCGCCGGGCGGCATCTCGAAGTCGCCCGGCATGACGATCTCGACGCGCTCCGGGTCGATCATCGCGGTGGCGCTCGATTCGACGATCTCCTGGATCGTCTTCATGCCCGACCACACGCCGGAAAACCGGCTCAGGGCGAAGGCGTGGATGCCCAGGTCGAGGATTTCCTGCACGTCGGCCGGGAAGAACACCGGCGTGCCGCAGGCCTTGAAGATGTGGTCGCTCTGGTGCGCGGCGGTGCTGCTCTTGCTGATGTGGTCGTCGCCCGCCACCGCGATCACGCCGCCCCACTCGGTGGTGCCGGCCATGTTGGCGTGCTTGAAGACGTCGGAGCAGCGGTCCACGCCCGGCCCCTTGCCGTACCAGATACCGAACACGCCGTCGAATTTGTTGGTGCCGGGCGGCGAGAAGCCCAGCTGCTGGGTGCCCCAGAGCGCCGTGGCGGCCAGTTCCTCGTTCACGCCCGGCTGGAACACGATGTTCTGCGCCTTGAGGTACTTCGCTGCCTTCCACACCGCCTGGTCGTAGCCGCCGAGCGGCGAGCCGCGGTAGCCGCTGATGAAGCCGGCGGTGTTCTTGCCGGCCCGCTGGTCGCGCAGGCGCTGCAGCATCGGCAGCTTGACCAGCGCCTGCACGCCGCTCATGAAGGCGCGGCCGTGGTCCAGGCTGTACTTGTCGTCGAGCGTGACGGTTTCGAGGGCGCGGCGGATGTGCTCAGGCAGGGGGGCGTTCATGGTGTCTTGTCTCCGTGGGGCGGGGCCTTGTGGGCACGGGGCACGCGCGGCGTCCGGGTGGAACGCGACGCGCCATCGTGGGACGCAGTGTAGGCCTGGCGGCGCGACAGGTGTTTGCGTTCTGTGCCCGATCGAGCCCGTCTTTTGAAAGGATCTTGCCGGACAATGCCCTTTATGGAAAGCATTGACAAGTTCGACCTCGCCATCCTGCAAGAACTGCAGGCCGACGGGCGGCTCACCAACGCCGAGCTGGCGCAGCGCGTGGGCCTGTCGGCCGCGCCCTGCTGGCGCCGCGTGCGCGCCCTGGAAGAAGCCGGCTTCATCAAGGGCTACCACGCCGAGATCGACCGCCACAAGATCGGCCTGGGCGTGCTGGCCTTCGTGCGGCTCGACACCGAACGCGCCACCGGCGACGCCGCCCGCGCGCTGGAGGACGCCATCCGCCAGCTGCCCGAGGTGATCGCCTGCCACTACATCAGCGGCACCGGCATGTTCGAGCTGCAGGTGGTGGCCGAGGACCTCGACGGCTTCTCGCGCTTCGCCCTCAACAGCCTGATGCACCTGCCCAACGTGAAGGACCTGCACACCAGCTTCTCGCTCGGCGAGGTGAAGGCCAGCCGGGCACTGCCGCTGGGCCATCTGGCGAAGAAAGCCAAGACCTAGAATCGCCGGTCTCGATCGCCAGCCCAGAAGGATCTCCAAATGAACCGCTTCCGCCGTGCCCTTTCCTTCTCGCTCGGCCTCTCCGCCGCCGCGCTCGCCCTCGGTGCGAACGCGCAGAACCGCGAACTGACGGTGGCCTCCAGCGCCACCTACGCGCCCTTTGCGTTCGAGAACAAGGACAAGCAGATCGTCGGCTTCGACATCGACATCATCAACGCCATCGCCAAGAACCAGGGCCTCAGGATCAAGCTGGTCAACACGCCCTGGAGCGGCATCTTCGCTGCGCTCAACAACGGCGACGTCGACCTGATCATCTCGGGCGTCACCATCAACGACAAGCGCAAGCAGAGCTACGACTTCTCGCCGCCCTACTTCGCGGCCAAGCAACTGATCGCGGTGCCCAAGAACAGCAGCGTGACCTCGCTCAAGGACCTCGCCGGCAAGAAGATCGCGGTGTTCTACGC
>JAQGLP010000044.1 GCA_028292835.1 Variovorax sp. | reverse complement strand
GAGCGCGCGCGCGAATGGCCGGCGCGCCCGTCGGGCGGCCAGCGCCAGCGCGTGGCGCTGGCCCGGGCGCTGGTGCACCAGCCGCGCCTCTTGCTGCTCGACGAGCCGCTGGGCGCGCTGGACGCGCTGACCCGCATCGAGATGCACCGGCTGATCGAGGACCTGTGGCTGCGCCACCGCTTCACCGCGCTGCTGGTGACGCACGATGTGCAGGAGGCCGTGGCGCTGGCCGACCGCGTGATCCTGATCGAGGACGGGCGCATCGCGCTGGACGAACGCATTACGCTGGCGCGTCCGCGCTCGCAGGGCGACCCGGCCTTCGCGGCGATCGAGAAACGCATCCTCGACCGGGTGCTGCAAAAGCCCGACGGGGCGGACAACGAGCGCGCCCGCGACGCGCGGTGGATCGGTGCGCCGGCCCACGGCGTGCGCTGGGCGATCTGAAGCCTCTCTGCAGACCTGAAAGACGAGCATGTCCAAGACAAACTGGAAATTCGAGACCCAATCCGTCCACGCCGGCTACGCGGGCGACCCAACCACGCACTCGGCCGTGCCGCCGCTCTACCAGACGGTGGCCTACACCTTCGACAGCGCGCAGCACGGCGCCGACCTGTTCGACCTGAAGGTGCCGGGCAACATCTACACGCGGATCATGAATCCGACCACCGACGTGCTGGAGCAGCGCCTGGCCGCGCTGGAGGGCGGCATCGCGGGCCTGGCGCTGGCCTCGGGCATGGCCGCCATCACGGCGGCGATCCAGACGATTGCCGAGTCGGGCGACAACATCGTGTCGGCCAGCACGCTCTACGGCGGCACCTACAACCTTTTTGCCCACACCTTCCCGCAGCAGGGCATCACGGTGCGCTTCGCCGACCCGCGCCAGCCGGAGAGCTTCGCCGCGCTGATCGACGAACGCACCAAGGCCGTCTTCTGCGAATCGGTGGGCAACCCGCTGGGCAACGTGACCGACATCGCGGCGCTGGCGAAGATCGCCCACGACCACGGCGTGCCGCTGATCGTCGACAACACCGTACCCAGCCCCTACCTGTGCCGCCCGATCGAGCACAGCGCCGACATCGTGGTGCACGCGCTCACCAAGTACCTGGGCGGCCACGGCAACAGCATCGGCGGCGCGATCGTCGATTCGGGCAAGTTTCCGTGGGCGGCGCACAAGGCGCGCTTCAAGCGTCTCTCCGAGCCCGACGTGAGCTACCACGGCGTGGTCTACACCGAGGCGTTGGGCGCCGCCGCCTACATCGGCCGCGCGCGCGTGGTGCCGCTGCGCAACACGGGCGCGGCGATCTCGCCGTTCAACGCCTTCCTGATCCTGCAGGGCATCGAGACGCTGGCGCTGCGCATGGACCGCATCAACGCCAACGCGCTCGCCATCGCGCGCCACCTGAAGGCGAGCGACGCGGTCGAATGGGTCAACTACGCCGGCCTGGAGGACCACCCGGACCACGCGCTGGCGCAAAAGTACCTGGGCGGCACGGCCAGCGGCATCCTGACCTTCGGCCTGAAGAGCCGGGGCGGCGACGCGCGCGCGGCCGGCGCGAAATTCCTCGACGCGCTGCAGCTCTTCCTGCGGCTGGTCAACATCGGCGACACGCGCTCGCTGGCCACGCACCCGGCCTCGACCACGCACCGCCAGCTCGCGCCCGAGGAACTGGCCAAGGCCGGCGTCTCGGAGGAGACGGTGCGCCTGTCGGTGGGCATCGAGCACATCGACGACCTGCGGGCCGACCTCGACCAGGCACTGACGGCGGCGTCGTCCTGACGGCAACCATCAAGCAAAAGCGACTGCGGCACCCGCCCTACGGGCGCCGGCAGCTATCCATTCCATAGCAAGCAAAGCAACCTCAAGGAGTTTTTTCATGTCCATCCAGGCCATCAACGTGCGCAACCAGTTCAAGGGCAAGGTCCGCGAGATCATCCGCGGCGACGTCGTCTCCGAGGTCGACGTCGAGACCCCCTGGGGCGTCGTCACCTCGGTCATCACCACGCGCTCGGTCGACGAGCTCGACCTCAAGCCGGGCTCCGACGTGGTGGCGCTGGTCAAGTCGACCGAGGTGTCGATCGCCAAGCTGTGATCGAACTGCGGGACATCCACCAGACCTACGACGGCCCGCAGGGGCCGGTGGAGGCGCTGCGCGGCATCGATCTGGCGGTACCGGCGGGCGAGGTGTTCGGCATCATCGGGCGCAGCAGGGCGGGAAAGAGCTCGCTGGTGCGCACCATCGGCCTGCTCAACCGCCCCTCGCGCGGCAGCGTGCACGTGGCCGGGCGCGAGCTCACGGCGCTCCCGGTCGGGACCACGCTGCACGGCAAGCTGTCTGTTCGATGGCTGTGGCGGGTGGGTCCGGTGCGGTAAATTTCACTGGTTCCTGCACTGGCCTTGCAACGGTGCGATGCTTTGCGGTTTGAACAAGAAACAAAGGCACGCAATGGCAGGCTTCCAGGTAGACGAGATCGTGACGGCGCTGCACCAGGTGCGGCGCGAATGGCGGGATTCGCAGCAGCGCACGCAGGAAGGCGGCGAGCGGGAGTTGCCGTCGCGCGAGGTGATCGCGCACGTGGTGGAGGCGTTCACCGGGGCTCTGTTCCCGATGCGCCTGGGACCGACCGAGCTGCGCCAGGAGAGCGAGGATTTCTACGTCGCCCACACGCTGGACGCGGCCCTGCACGACCTGCTGGGCCAGGCCACGCTGGAGCTGCGCCACGAGCGGCGCCGCACGCCGGCCGAACTGGTCGGCCTGGCCGACGATGCGCTGCGGCGGGTGCGCGCCTTCGCGGCCGCGCTGCCGGGCATCCGGGCTCTCCTGGACACCGATGTGATGGCCGCCTTCCATGGCGACCCGGCCGCGCGCAGCGTCGACGAGGTGCTGCTGTGCTATCCGGGCGTGCTCGCGATGATCCATTACCGCCTGGCGCACCAGCTCTACCGGCTTGAGCTGCCGCTGCTCGCGCGCATCATGGCCGAGCGCGCGCACGCGCAGACCGGCATCGACATCCATCCCGGCGCGCAAATCGGCGCGGGCTTCTTCATCGACCACGGCACGGGCGTGGTGATCGGCGAAACCGCCGTCATCGGCGAGCGCGTACGGCTCTACCAGGGCGTCACGCTGGGCGCCAAGCGCTTTCCGGCCGACAGCGACGGCCACCTCAAGAAGGGTCTGCCGCGCCATCCGGTGCTGGAGGACGAGGTGGTCATCTACGCCGGCGCAACCATCCTCGGGCGGGTCACGATCGGCAAGGGCGCGACCATCGGCGGCAGCGTGTGGGTGACGCAGGACGTGCCCGCGGGCTGCAGTGTGACGCAGGCGCAGTCGCGCGAGGTCACGCACGAGCGTGGCGCGGCGCCCCCGGGAACGCTGGCTCGCCAGTAGGTCCGGCGGGTGGGTAGGCGTCTCTCTTACGCGCCGCGCGCCGTGGCGGGAAGCCGGGAAGGGGCAAACGTCCACATAATCCGTTTCCACGCCCGCAACGTTGTTGCCTACCCCTTCCGGAGCACTTATGAGCCAAACCAGAATCGCCGTCGTCGTCGGCAGTCTGCGCAAGGATTCGTTCAACCAGAAGCTCGCGCTCGCGCTGGCCCATCTCATGCCCGAGGACTTCACGCTCGAGCATCTGCGCATCGACGACCTGCCGCTCTACAACCAGGATGACGACGCCCACCAGGCGCCGTCGGTACGGCGGCTGAAAACGGACATCGCCGCGGCGCAGGGACTGCTGTTCGTCACGCCCGAGTACAACCGCTCGATGCCCGGCGTGCTCAAGAACGCCATCGACCACGCCTCCCGACCCTACGGGCAGAGCGCCTGGGCCGGCAAGCCCGCTGGCGTGATCGGCGTTTCCGTTGGCGCCCTCGGCACCGCGCTCGCGCAACAGCACCTTCGCAACGTGCTGGCCTACCTCGACGTGCCGACGCTGGGCCAGCCTGAAGCCTTCATCCAGAACAAGGAGGGCCTGTTCGACGACAAGGGCCATGTGGCCGAAGGCAGCCGGACATTCCTGCAGGGCTGGGTGGATCGGTACGTGGCGTGGGT
>JAQGLP010000042.1 GCA_028292835.1 Variovorax sp. | reverse complement strand
CGTGTGCGACTCGCCCGCGGGCATCGAGACCGGCGCGATGATGGCGATGCACTTCGCCGAGGAGGCGCTGGTGGTGACCAACCCCGAGGTCAGCTCGGTGCGCGACTCCGACCGCATCCTGGGCATGCTCGGCAGCAAGACCAAGCGCGCGATGGAGGGCGGCACCCCGATCAAGGAGCACCTGCTGATCACGCGCTACAACCCCAACCGCGTGGCCGACGGGCAGATGCTGTCGTTGGAGGACATCCAGGACATCCTGCGCATCAAGCTGATCGGCGTCATCCCCGAGTCCGAGAGCGTGCTGCAGGCGTCCAACCAGGGCATCCCGGCGATCCACGACAAGGACACCGACGTGGCGCAGGCCTACCGCGACGTGGTGGCGCGCTTCCTGGGCGAGGACAAGCCGATGCGTTTCATCGAAGCCCAAAAGCCCGGCTTCTTCAAACGCCTGTTCGGCGGGAGGTGAAGGCCATGTCTTTGTTCTCGTTCCTGAGCGGCGAAAAGAAGAGATCCGCCACGGTCGCCAAGGATCGGCTGCAGATCATCCTCGCCCACGAGCGCGGCTCGCTCGGCGGCAAGCGGCCTGACTACCTGCCCGCCCTGCAGCGCGAGCTGATCGCCGTGATTTCCAAGTACGTCTCGATCAGGCCCGACGACATCAAGGTCAACCTCGAGCGCCAGGACGACCTGGAGGTGCTGGAGGTGAAGATCGAGCTGCCCGATGCCATGGGCCCGACGCGCTGAGGCACGCGACCCAATCTGCTATTGTTTCGATAGCTGCAAACGCCCGCCAGCCCTGCGCTGCCGGGCGTTTTGACGTTTCACACCGGCAATCCTAGGGGCCGTGCGGTCCGCACAGCTCGGCGCGGATCGCCCGGCGGTCCGGCTTGGCGCGCGACTGCCAGCGGACCACCCGGTACTGCGCCTCGTGCAGCATCGCGTCGCGCCGCTGGTCGCGTTCGGGCTCGTGCGTGCGGTCGTCCAGCTCGATGACCGCGACGACGGCGCCCGTGTCGCGCCGCTGCGCAACGAAGTCCACGATCTTCTGGCTGAAGCGCCCGCGCGCGGCCATGAAGGCCTGGGCATCCTGCGCCTGCGTGATGCTGGGCTGCAGCAGCGCGCCCATGCTCACCTGCGCGTGAAAGCGAAGCTCCGGCGCGGCGGCTTCGAGCCGCCCCAGGAACTCCAGCTCGTTGGCAGTGAGAAAGGGCCGGGGCCTGAAGCCCACCCGGCGGCGCCTGCCGGCCCAGGCCAGCACGAACAGCGCCAGGACGGCCAGGAAAAACAGCCCCCCGATGAGGACGATGGCGCTCATATCCATGCCTGGCCTGCCTTCGCGCCTGGATTGCCAGCGCCCCTCCCGCTGCACAGGTCGGCGCGCCGACGGACGGAGGGCGCAGCAGGGACAGCAGGCACGGCGGCATGGGGCGGCGAGGAAGCCAGGGAGGCTGAAAGCGGCGGACGGCACATCCCGGGAATTATCGGGGGCTGCCGCCAGCGTCGCCAACGTCCGCCAGGCCGGGCTGCGAAGCGGCTTTTCGGGGCCGACAGCGGGAAACCCCGCACCTGAAACCGTGCGGGCGCACTTCACGGCGCGCGGGTGTCGTCGTATCGTGTCGGCTCCCTTTCACTTCACAACTTCAAGGACAACGACGCACCATGGCCACCAGCAGGAAAACGACCGCCGCCGGCAAAACCGCCGCCGGCAACACCGCGCGCGACGATGCGGACCAGGATGGGCAGGAGACCACCGACTCGTCGCCCAAGGGCATGGCGGACCGCTTGCAGAAACTGAACCTGACCGGTGCCGCCGGGGCGATGCTCGACAGCGGCCGCAAGGACCTGAAGGCGCTGATGCAGGCCAACGAGCAGTCCTACAAGGGCCTGCAGGCGGTCATGAAGCGCCAGACCGAGCTGCTCAAGTCCTCCATCGGCGAATGGCAGCGCACCGTCGGCTCGATGTCGGGCAAGGATCCGAAAGAAAACCTCGCCAAGCTCGACGAGATGGGCCGCGCCGCCTTCCAGCGCGCGCTAGACGACATGAAGGAGCTGGCGCAGCTTGCCGCCAAGGCGCAGGCCGACAGCTTCGACGTGATGCGCCAGCGCATCAGCGACAACGTCGAGCAGGTCAGCAAGCTGCTGCAGAAGCCGCGCGGCAAGTAGCGGCAACGACCGCGGCGCCTGGAAGCGCCCTGGCGCCTGTCCAGGGCTGCGGGCGCCGGTGTCCAATAGCGCCATGCCACACGACGTTGACCACCGCCTGAACGAACTCGAAATCAAGGCCAGCTACACCGAAGACCTGCTGGACCAGTTCAACATGACGATCTACCGGCAGCAGCAGCAGATCGACAGCCTGATCCTGCAGCTCGCCCAGCTTCGCCAGCAAAATCCCGACGGCGGCGCGGGCGGCCCGCGCAACCTGCGCGACGAACTGCCGCCGCACTACTGACGCGGATCGGGCCGGCGCAAAGGCCGCGCGGCCCCCGCCCGGGCGCTCAGGACGCCATGCTGCGCGCCAGGCGTTCGCTCTTCCAGTAGACATCGTCGCCGCCGTCCACGCGGTTGAGCACGCGCGCGAGCACGAACAGCAGGTCGCTGAGCCGGTTCAGGTACTGGCGCGGCCCGTCGTTGAGCGGCGTCTCGGCGCCGAGCGCGACCACCGTGCGCTCGGCGCGGCGCGCCACGGTGCGGCACACGTGCGCCAGCGACGCGGCGCGCGTGCCGGCCGGCAGGATGAATTCGGCCAGCCGCGGCAGCGTCGCGTTGTGTTCGGCCAGCGCCTGGTCGAGCTGCAGCAGGGCCTCGGGCTTGAGCAGGGTGTAGCCCGGCATCGACAGCTCGCCGCCCAGGTTGAACAG
>JAQGLP010000040.1 GCA_028292835.1 Variovorax sp. | reverse complement strand
CAGCGCGCGCTGGGCGCGGCCTTCGAGGCGCGCCAGGTGCGCAAGCGCTACGAAGCCGTGGTGGCCGGCGCGCTGCCCGCATCGGAGGATTGGCACGAGATCGACGCGCCGATCGCCGCCGACTGGCCGCGCCGCCCGCTGCGCATCGTCGATGCGGCCGGCCAGCCCAGCCTGACGCGCTGGCGCGTGCTGCGGCGGCTGCCCGGGCGCGACGCGAGCCGCCTGCTGCTGGAGCCCGTGACGGGCCGCACGCACCAGTTGCGCGTTCACCTGGCGTCGATCGGACACCCGATCCTGGGCGATGCGCTGTATGGCGACGCGACGGCGCAGGCGGGCGCCCCCCGGCTCCTGCTGCACGCCACGCTGCTGGAACTCGCGCATCCGGCCAGCGGCGAGCGCCTGCGCTTCGCGAGCGCGCCCGCCTTTTGAGCGGGCGACCGCGCCGGGGCGACCCGTGCCGCTACCCCTTGACCACCAGCACCGGCATCGGCGCGTCCTGCAGCACGCGCTGCGTCACGCTGCCCAGCAGCAGCTTCTCGATGCCGCTGCGCCCGTGCGAGCCCATCACGATCAGGTCGGCGCCGAGCGCGCGGGCGGTGTCGACGATGCCCTCGTGCACCACGTGGCCGTCGATCACGCGCTGCTCGCTGTGCAGCCCCTCGGCGGCCAGCGCCTCCACCCCGCGCTCCAGCGCGGCATTGGCGCTCGCGGTGGCGGCGGCGATGTACTCGTTTTGCCCCAGCGCGTAGTCGGCGCCGACCCCGATGAAGGGGTAGTTGTCGATCACATGGATCAGCGTGATGCGACTGCCAAAGGCCAGCGCCAACCCGCTGGCCTTGCTGACCGCGAACATGGAGGTTTCGGAGCCGTCGACGGGCACCAGGATGTGATGGAACATGGCGATCTCCTTGTTGCGAGGACAGCGCTCACCGCCCAGACGGACGGTGGCGTCAATTTAACGCGCGCCCGCTGCCCCGGGCGTAGGACCACCACCAGATCCCGCCGCGCTTCCAGAACGCCAACCGGCCGGGGCGCGGCGTGCCGCCGTCATGCCCCGACGGGATCGTCGCCCTGGAACGCACCGGCGCGGCAGGTCACCACCAGCGTATCGCGCCAGCCGCGCTCGCCTTCCCGCACCGGCTGGATGGGCGTCGATTCATGGATCACCCGCGCATCGTCGAGCAGCAGCATCGACCACGGTTCGACGAGCGTGAAGCGTTCGCCGCGCCGGCCGGCAGCCTCGAACACGCGCGTCTCGCCGCCCTTGACATTGTGCCGCCCTACCAGCGCGACGGCGACCAGGTCGACGCCGTCGCGGTGCGCGCCCTCGGGTGTCGGCCGTCCGATGCCGTCGGCGGTGTCGATGCGGAACTGGTGCGCCTCGACGAACCACGGCCGCGGGCCGCGCAGCTCGCTGGCCAGCGCAGCGAACCTCACCATCAGCCGGCGCCAGACGGGTTGCTGCACGACATCGGCCCGCATCGGCGCGAACCAGCGCTGCATGCCGCCGTGCAGCGCGTTGTACTCGACCGGCTGCCAGTGGGCGCGGTGCGGCACCTGCGCCAGCACATCGCCTTCGACGGTGAAACAGGTATGGCGGCGCTGCCGGTAGCGGCCGCCGTCCTTCAGGTGCTCATCGGGCGGCAGATCGCTCCAGCTGGGCTGCAGCGCATCGAGCTCGCCCAGCGGCAGGCCCAGCCACTGCGCCACGGCCGAGGCTCCCAGCACCGCGTAGCCCTGCGTCCGCAGGTGCCACGCCAGCTCGGCCGGCGTCGTCAGCGGTGGCGCAAAACCCTCCGCCGCAAGCTGGGGGGGCAGCGCAGCACGCGAAGTGGCAAGCGTGGGGGCCATGCTCACGGCTCGACCTTCACACCCTTCCAGAACGCGACGCGGCCGCGCACCATCTCGGCTTCGGGCTTGGGGTCGGCGTAGTACCAGGCGGCGTCGGTGTTGAGTTCGCCATCGACCAGCAGCGAGTAGTAGCTGGCCGAGCCCTTCCACGCACAGGTGGTCTTGTGGTTGCTGAAGCTGACGTACTCGCGGTTGAGCGACTCCGCCGGGAAGTAATGGTTGCCTTCGACGAGCACGGTGTCGTCGCTCTGCGCAATGGTTGCGCCGTTCCAGGTTGCTTTCATGATGGCCTCTCTTGAGGCCGGCATTTTGCGCCGGGTTTGAACGGACGTTGCGCAGGAACGCTGGCGCGGTGCGCCGCCGGCTGCGGAACGGTGTCAGGTGGGCGCTTCGAGCCAGTGCACGCTGAACCGCCGCGCGTCGTCGGTCCACACGGCGGCGGGACGAAAGCCCGCGCGCGCGGCAAGCCCGCGCAGGCCCTCGACGGTGAACTTGTGCGAGATCTCGGTATGGAGCGTGTCGCCTTCGTCGAACGAGAAACACTCGCCGTCCAGGCGCACCCGCTGCGCGCGGCGGCTCACCAGGTGCATCTCGATGCGCCGCAGCGGCGCGTTGTAGAAGGCGCAGTGGCTAAAGCCGTCGAGGTCGAAATCGCAGTCCAGCTCGGCGTTGGCGCGGCGCAGCAGGTTGAGATTGAAGGCGGCGGTCACGCCCTCGGCGTCGTTGTACGCGGCATGCAGCGTCGCCGGGTTCTTGACCAGGTCGGCGCCCAGCAGCAGGCCGCCGCCGCGCAACAGCTGGGCGGCATGCTCCAGGAAACGCAGGGCCTCGTCGGGGTCGAAGTTGCCGATCGTCGAGCCCGGGAAAAACCCCACGCGCCGTCCATTGGCCTCAGGGGGCGGCAGCACGAACTGCCGCGTGTAGTCGGCCACGACGGGCTCCACCGCCAGCTGGGGGTAGTCCTCGCGCAGCCGGTGCGCCGCGGCGCCCAGGTGCTCGCCCGAGATGTCGATCGGCAGGTAGCGCCGCGGCGCCACCAGCGCGTCGAGCAGCAGCCGCACCTTGGTAAGCGAGCCGGCCCCGAACTCGACGATCTCGGCGTGGGGGCCGATCTGCGCGGCGATCTCGGCGGCGCGCTCGCGCAGGATGGCCAGCTCGGCGCGTGTCGGGTAGTACTCGGGCAGCTCGCAGATGCGGTCGAACAGCGCCGAGCCGCGCGCGTCGTAGAAGTACTTGGGCGGCATGCTGCGCGGCCATTGCGCCAGCGCCCGGCGCAGGTCGCGGCGGAACTCCCCGTGCGCGGCGGGCGCTTCGGGCGCCTCCGGCACGGCTGTCGGCACGGGTGTCGCGGTGCGTGCGAAGTCGATGGTCCAGGCCGGATTGCGCATCAAACGTCCCTTGCGAGCCGCAGCCCGGAAAACTGCCAGCGCGCCGCCGGCGGAAAAAAGTTGCGGTAGCTCGGGCGCAGGTGGCCGTCAGGCGTGGCGACGCTGCCGCCGCGCAGCACGAGCTGCCCCACCATGAACTTGCCGTTGTATTCGGCGGCTACGCCCGGCATCGGCCTGAAGCCCGGATAGGGATCGTAGGAGGAACGCGTCCATTGCCAGACGTGGCCCGTCATCTGCTGGAGGTCCGTCTCGCCCTGCGCGACCGCCCCGGCGACCTCCCATTCGAATTCCGTGGGCAGACGCGCGCCGGCCCACTCGGCATACGCCGCGGCCTCGTAGAAGCTCAGCTGCGCCACCGGCGCCTCGGGCGCCAGGGGCCGCACGCCGTGCAGGCCGAACACCTGCCAGCCGGACGTGTGGCCGCCCTGGTGCGCCAGGCGCGGGTCCTCGGGCGCCAGCCAGTAGGCTGGCGCCCGCCAGTCCTGCGCGCGCACCACCGCCCAGCCGTCCGACAACCAGAGTTCGGGCCGCTGGTAGCCGCCATCGGCGATGAAATGGGCATAGTCGCCGCAGCTGACCAGCCGGTCGGCGATCTCGAAGGGCCGCAGCAGCGAGGGGTGGCGCGGCGTCTCGTTGTCGAAGGCGAAGCCCGGGCCGGCATGGCCGATCTCGTGCACGCCGCCCCCGCAGCGCAGCCAGCGCATCGGCCTGGCCGCGCCGGCCAGGCGCAGGGCCGGTCCCGGCGCCGGGCGGTAGGCCGGCAGCAGGGGGTTGCACCACAGCGCGTGCACGATGTCGGTGACGATCAGCTCCTGATGCTGCTGTTCGTGGTGCAGCCCGAGCGTCAGGATCTCTTCGATGGCAGACCCGTCGGCACCATCGGGTATTTCGAGCAGCGCCTCCACCGCCGCATCCACGTGGCGGCGGTAGGCGTGCACCTCGTCGAGGGAGGGCCGCGTCAGCAGGCCGCGCTGCGGCCGCGGGTGGCGCGGGCCGAGCGCCTCGTAGTACGAATTGAAGAGGTAGTGAAAGCGCGCGTCGAACGGCCGGTAGCCGGGGGCGTGAGGCTGCAGCAGCAGTGTCTCGAAGAACCAGGTGGTGTGCGCGAGGTGCCACTTGGTCGGGCTGGCCTCGGGCATCGACTGGACGCACTGGTCTTCCGCCGACAGCGTCGCGGTGAGCGCGAGACTGTGGGCACGCACTTCGCGGTAGCGTTCGCGGCACGCGACCCGGACTGGCTGCGCGGCAGGGGCCGGCTGAATCGGTTTCATCGGATCTCCATCGGTGCCGAGCCGCTTTTTAACCGGCCCGGGCGCAAAATTCCGTAGGACAACCCCGTGCCGTGCGCGCTGCCCGGGGGTTCGACCGCTCGCGCGGAACCCGGGCGCTGCGGATAATCGACCGCATGCACCCGCCCACCCCCACCCCGCGCCGTCCCCACATCGTCATCATCGGTTGCGGCTTCGGCGGGCTCGAAGCGGCGCACGTGCTGCAGGAGGGCGCCGTCGATGTCACCGTCATCGACCGGACCAACCACCACCTGTTCCAGCCGCTGCTCTACCAGGTGGCCACGGCCGGGCTGGCGGCGCCCTCAATCGCGGCGCCGGTGCGGGTGCTCTTTCGCAA